>SXNM01000360.1 GCA_005777155.1 Pseudomonadota bacterium
GAGGACGCTCTCCACGCCGTGCGCGCCGCGGCGGCCGAGGGTGTGGTGCCGGGCGGCGGTGTCGCCCTCATCCGCGCCGCCTCGGCCCTCGACGACTTGCACTTCGGTGACGAGCGCGACCACGGCGTCAAGATCCTGCGCAAGGCGTGCGAGTCGCCGCTGCGTCAGATCGCCGCCAACGCTGGCGAGGAGGGCTCGGTCATCGTCGAGACCGTCCGCGCCGGTCAGGGCGGCTTTGGCTACAACGCCGGCACCGGCGCCATGATGGACCTGATGGCGGCCGGCGTGCTCGACCCGACCAAGGTCGTGCGCGTGGCCCTGGCCAACGCGGCCTCGGTGGCGACCATGCTGCTCACGACCGAGTGCGCCATCGTCGAGGCGCAGAAGGAAGTGAACTGACGCATGCGCCTGCCGGCGCCTTGGTGAACCCAAGGCGCCGGCGGGTCCGCGTCTGATCGCCCGCTGGGGGCAGCTCTTCGGACCCACGCGGCGAGCCGGTGTGGCAGCGCCTTTGGCGGCGCCCGTGCGCTGCAGAGGAGGCCGACATGGATCCAAAGACAAGCGAGCGCGAGAGCGAGGCCGAGGCGGCAGATGGCGGCGGCGCTGGTTACGACGCAGGCGCTGACGAGGGGTCCAGCGAGCCCAAGCGCGGCGAGCCCCCGGCGCCCACGGCCGAGCAGCGGCAGATCCAGGCCTTGCAGGCAGAGCTAGCGGCGGCCCTGGACAAGCAGCGGCAGATCGCTGGGGCGTACGACGCGGCGCGACGCGAGTTTGAGGCCGTCCGCGCCCGGCTGGAGCGCGAGCACGCCCGCACGCTCGAGGGACACAAGGCCAACGCCGTCACTGGGCTGCTCTCGGTCTTCGACGGCCTCGACCAGGCGCTGCACGCATGCGGCGACGGTGGCATGGCCTTCATTCAAGGCGTCGCGATGCTGCGCCACCAGTTCGCCTCTGCGTTGTCAGACCTCGGGCTGCAGCGCTTTGAGGTCGTCGGCGAGCGGTTCGACCCAGAGCGCCACGAAGCCTTGAGCGTCGTCGCCGTCTCTGAGCCGGCGCAGGATGGCCTCGTCCTGCAGGAGCTGCGCGCTGGCGCCGTGGTCGGCGTTCGCGTCGTGCGCCCAGCACAGGTCGTCGTCGGCCGCCACTCGCCCGTTGCCGCGCCTAGCGCCCAAGGCTAATTCCGTCGCAGGCGGCGTCGACCTGACGAAATCGCCCCCCTCCCGCTTGGTTCCACGGCGGAGCGTGTGCAGCGGCACGTGCTCGCACTCGACGCCCGCCTCGCCCACCGCGGCGGTTCAGGTCACGCCGCGCGGGCCATGCAGACGAAGGCTCCCCCGCGCGTTGCAAGATCTAGGGCTCTGCGGCAGCGACGGCGTGGGCACTTGTCTCGGCCAAGCTAGCGGCCTGTTGGTCCCTAGTTGCACACGCCGAGGTTGTCGGCCGCCGCCGTTCCGGCTTGATCGATGGTCACCTGCAGGCAGGTCTTGCCGGACGGGCAATTCTTGAGCGAAGTGCTGCACTTCTGTAGGCACTGCGCCGGGTTGCCGATGCACATCGTGCCCTTCTTGCACTCGTCGAGCGACGTGCAGCCCTGGCCAACAGTCTTGCTGCCGGTGGCGAAGCAGGCCTTGCCGTCCTTGATGAAATCGCACGATTGGTCGGGCTGACAGCCGACGTCCGTCACCAAGTTGCACTTGAGCTTGTCGAAGCAGGCGCCGAGGTTGTAGCCAATCGGCTTGCCATCGCCCCAGTTCAGCTCGTTGCAGGTGCCTTCGCCGCAGGTCAGGCCCGCAGTCGCGCCAGTGGTGTCGCAGATGGATTTGCAGATCTTGCCCACACAGAGCATCCCCTTGGCGCAATCGGTGGCGCCCGAGCAGGTCAGGCCCTTGGCTTTGCTGCCCGGCGTGCCGCAGAGCGGGCTGCCCGACGAGACCGGAAAGCACTGCTGCTGGGGCGTGCAGCCGTCCGAGGTCAAGGGCGAGCAGGCGCCGGGACACTTGCCGCAGTCGGCCTCGCAGACGCTGCAGGTCTCTTTGCCGTCGCACTTGCCGTCGCCGCAGCCGCCCGGGCAGACGCCACAGTCGACCGGGCAGAGCTGGCACGTGTCGGTGCCATTGCACTGGCCGTCACCGCAGAAGGCCGGGCACTTGCCACAGTCGTCGGGACACACCTGGCAGCTCTCGCCGGCGCCGCCGTCGCACTTGCCATTGCCGCAGGTCGCCGGGCACTTGCCGCAGTCTTGTGGGCAAACCTTGCAGCTCTCGCTGAGCGCCGGTTCGCACTTGCCGTTGCCGCAAGAGGCTGGGCAGGTGCCGCAGTCCTTGCTGCAGGTCTTGCAGTCCTCGCCAGCGCCGCACGTGCTGTCGCCACAGAAGGGCGGACAGGCGCCACAGTCGAGCGCGCAGTTCTGGCAGGTCTCACTGCTATTGCAGGTGCCATCGCCACAGGCGGGCGTGGCGTCAGCGTCACTGCCGGGCTCGGCGTCGCTGCCGGGCTCGGCGTCGCTGTCAGCCGCCGCGTCGCTGTCCGTCGTCGCGTCGCTGTCCGTCGTCGCGCCGTCATCGACCGCGCCGTCGTCGACCGCGCCGTCGTCGACCGCGCCGTCGCTGGCGGCGTCGCTGTCGCCGCTGGCGCCGTCGTCGCTGGCGTCGCTGTCGCCGCTGGCGCCGTCGTCGCTGGCGTCGGCCGTCGCGCTGACGTCAGAGGCCACACCGGCGGCGCCATCGCCTTGGCTGTCGCCATTGCCGCCGTCTTGGCCGAAGGTGTATTGCACGTCTGGGGCGCCGCGGTTCATCGGCTGACCCTGGCCGCCGCCGCCGCTGGTACCGTCGCAGCCGGCGATCGCCAAGAGCGCGCTGACAGCGACAGCGCAGACGCTTGCCCAGCCCCGACCTGCGACGTCCGCGGTAGCCGCCGGTGACGGGCCCTGAGCCTGGCCGCGCGGGCGCAGCTCAGAGCTTGTAGATTCCATTCGTCAACTCCAGCTCGTAGAAGGCACACACCGGCGTCTGCCCGTCCTTGTAGCGCACGGCGACAAAGAACCAAGCGGTGTTGTCAGCGCAAAGGTTCATGCCGGGGAGGCCGGGACCGTCGACCGCCGCCGTCGTTGTACACTTGCACTCGCCGGCCGGAAAAGGCTGCGGTGATGGCACGACCTTGCCGAGCTTCTGGCCTGCCTCGGTGAAGGGCCCAAAAGCCGGCTTGTTGCCAAAAGCCACGGTCCACTGCGTGTCGAGCTCGCCGGTGCAGATCTGCGACTTGCCGGCGCAGGAGCCGCGGTAGAGGTCGAGGACGAAGTGCTCCTGGCCCTGGACGAGGCGCGCCCGCACGGAGAAGGTGTCGCAGTCGTTGGCGTCCGAGCCATCCACGGCGTGGAACTTGTACCAGTCCGCCGACTCGCCGGGCATGAGGTTGCCCTTGGGCTTGGCCGTGGTGCCGCCGTCGCCGAGCGGACCGACGTCGAGGGCCGTGGCGCAGGTGCCGCCGCCCTTGCCGTAGTTGCCGTCCGCATTGCACTCGCAGCCGTTGTTGAACTTGCCGTCGATGTCGAAGCTGTTGCCGGGGCAGGACGCGACGCCGCAGACGCCGGCCTTGCAGCCTGGGGTGACGCCTGTCACCAGCGGGCAGGACTTGGGCGCGTCGCCGTCGTCCGTCGTCCCGTTGCAGTCATCGTCCTTGTTGTTGCAGAACTCGCCCTTGCTCGGGTTGACCACGCCGTCGTTGTCGTCGCAGTCGCCGGGCTTGTTGCTGGCGTAGATGGCGTCGGCCTTGCACAGGCAGACGCCGGTGTCCGTCGGCCCGTAGCCGTCCTTGTCGATGTCGAGGTAGTGCAGCGAGCAGCCCTGGGCGTTCTCCTCGTCGGTCTTGCCGTCGCAGTTGTTGTCCTTGGCGTCGCAGAGCTCGGGCTCCCCTGGCTTGATCTTGTCGATCTGGTCGTCGCAATCGCCTGCGATGTCGACGTAGTCAGGGGTCTTGTTGCCCTTGCACAGGCACGCCGCGTCATTGGGATCGCCGAAGCCGTCGGCGTCCTTGTCGAGGTAGTACACCGTGCAGCCAGACGCGCCCGGCTCGTCGGTGTTGCCGTTGCAGTTGTCGTCGATGTCGTTGCAGATCTCCTTGGCGCCTGGGCCGATCGAGGAGATCGAGTCGTTGCAGTCGCCGCCCGACGTGGCGTGCCCAGGGCCAGGGTGGCTGCAGACGCAGTAGCCCTGGCCGATACCAGCGCCGTCCTTGTCCTGATCGGGGAAAAAGATTTTGCAGCCGAGCGCGCCATCCTCGTCGGTTTGGGCGTCGCAGTCGTTGTCTTCGCCGTCGCAGACCTCGACGGTCGGCTCAGCCGCGCTGCACAGCGTTAGGCCGTCGGCGCTGCAGGCGCGCGCGCCCTTGCAGAGGCCGAATTCGTTGCCGCGCTGGCAAGCCGTCGAGAGCGCCTTGTCGACCGAGGACTTGCTGCAAGCGCAAGAGAGGCTCGTCGGTACGCACTGCGTGACCGTCAGATCGCCCGGCAGCCCGACGGGATCGCAGGAGAAGCTCTCCGGGCAGTCGCCGTGGTCCTTGCATGGGGCGCCGCAGAACGACCCATCGATGAAGCCACCGCCCTGGTCGAATGGGATGCACTTGGCGCTGCCGTTGCTGCTGCAGTCGACGTGGCCGCTGCACGGCTGGCAGAGCGTCGCGTGCTTGGGCAGGCAGATGAACTGGGCGTCTCCGGCACCGGATTGGGCGCAGAACCAATTCTGCGGGCAGGTCTCGACGCAGGTCAACGTGCAGACCTTGCCGTCAGGCGAGTCGATGCAGAAGCCGCTGTCGCAGTCCGCCGCCGTCTCGCAAGGGCAGCCCCAGGTGTTCGGTTGCTCGCAGGCCTTCCAGACCTTGCCGCCGCCCGTGGTGTCGATGGGCGCGCCCGCGTCGGCGTCGCCGCCGTCAGCGCCGACCGCGCTGTTGCCGTCGATGGCCCCCGAGAAGCCAAAACCATCGGTGTTAGCGCCACCTTCAGCCGGCGGGTTGCCGCAGCCGACGGCCCGCGCCAGCGACGCCAGCGCGCCGCAGCCTCCTCGTCGCCACCGCGCTGCCCCGCGCCCCATCGCGCCTCCCTCGTCCTTCACAGGCGTCCTAGATGACCTGCGATTCACCGCCGTCCATTCGCCTGTCTTGCCGGCCCAGGCTCGACACCATACCACATCTCTACAGCAGTCCAGAAGTCGAGGTCGCCACCGCTTTGGCGCCAGGGCGGCCGGTCCCCACAGCGCCGATGCGTCCTCCAGCCAGCAGGCGACGGCCGCCGACGGGGCCGTTCAGTGCAGCCCGAAGTCGAGCGCCGTGTAGCCGCCGAACCGCGAGAGCTTGGTCAGCGCCACCTTGAGCGCGGTGCCGGCCGGCACGCCCGGCAGGGTCGCGCTGAGGTCGACGACGGTCGCGGGCACGGGGACCACGGTGGTCTCGCCGAGCGGCAACGAGCCGTCTGAGAGTGACTTGGCGATCATACCCGCGATCATGTTCTGGAAGGTCTGCTTCTGATCCTGAAATCCCTTCGTGATGTCCTGCAGGTGCACCTTCAGGCCCAGCTCCTTGGCCAGCGTGACGCCGAGCGTGGCGTCGCCGCCGGGCGCCGCGGCGAAACTCAGCGTTAGCCCTGCGTCCGCCATGACCACCGTCTGCAGGTCGAGCGGGTCGCTGCCAAGCATCAACCGGATCGTAGCGAAGAGGTCGCCCACCTGCAGCCGCATCGCCATCGGGTCCGGCGCGTTGCAGGCCTCCAAGATCGGCGGCAGCAGGAAGTCGAGCTTGATCGTCGCCCCCTCGAGCGAAAACCCCGAGACCGCCGACTCACCCGTCAGCTCCGAGAGAGGCGCCTCGACGGCGAAAGCGCCGCCGTACCACATGGCGTAGAGCAGCTGATTGAGGAAGTCGTCGTGGACGGCGAACTGCAGGCGCTGCTTGGTGTCGACCGCGAACTGGTCGGGCAAGCTGCCGATGCAGCCGTCGCGGCCGATGCTGCCCTTGATGGTGTGGGCGACGCCCTTGCTGGCGACGAACGAGGCGTCGACCTGGATCAAGGCGCCGATCGGCGAGAACGTCATCGTCTTGACCGTCGACACCAACGACACCGTCACCGGCTTGCCCTTGCCGATCGCCGGCGGCACCTCGAAGCTTTGGTTGATGGCGAGGGCGTCGAACGCCGACTGCAGCGCCTTGGGCAGCTCCTCTTCGAGCATGCCGACCACCTGCGCCTCCATCTCGGCCTTATAGGAGTCGAGGAGGAGGTTCCACAAGAAGTCGAAGAGGCCGCCGATGCCGTCGATGTGCAGCTTGAGGCCGTCGATCTGCACGTTTGTCTGGGTCGCAGAGGTCTTGGCGAAGCCGTTGACCACCTCGACCCCGAGCTGTGTCGAGAGCCGCACCGCCTGGATCTGAATGTCGCCCGAGACCTTGACCGTCGTCTTGATGGGCCCGAGCGCCAGCTTGGCCTTGACCTGCAGGTCTGTGCTGATGCCGTTGAGGTCGAACTTGCACTTCAGGCCGCCGTCAATCGGATCGAGCGCCACCTTGAGCGGGCCAAACTTGGTGTTGGACAGCGAGACCTCGACGTCGCCTTGGCTGAGGTTGGCCGGGATCAGGTTCGACTTCAGCGCCGCGCCCGCGACGACCTCGACGATGGTCGCCATGTCGTTGAGCTTGCTCGGGTTGTGGTCCTTGTCGTCGAAGAAGTCGCGGCCAAGAAAGACCTGCAAGGCCTTCTCCACCATCGCCCCCTTGGGCGTCGCGGCGTCGGTCGGGTAGTACTTGCCGGAGTAGTAAAAGCCGCGCACCGCCTGCGAGATCTCGCCTCCCAGGTCCTTGGCGGTCGCGATCACCTGCGTCAGGCCGTGCGCCGCCGCCACCTGCACCTTCCACTGGTCGAGGGCGTCGGGGTAGCCCTTCTTGCCGTTGACCAGCAGCTCTTGGATGCCGGCGCCCTCGTCGCCAGCCTTGCCGCTCACCGTCACGCTCGGCTTGCCGTCCAACGTCGTGCCCCAACCCGGGTCTTCGATGGTCAGCAGCGGCGGCGCGCCGTCGACCAAGATCTTCAGCGGCAAAAGGACGTGAGGCGCGGTGATCAACTGGAATTCGAGCGCATAGGTCGCGTCCAGGTTGAACTGGACGCCTGCGGCGCCCTTGTCCTTGTAGCCCTTCTCGGGCGTCAGCACCTTTCGGCTGACCTCATCGTCCTTGCGGATGTTGCCGTAGCCGTCGCGCACGGTCGCGGCGAACTTCACGGTCTCCTTGCGTTTGTAGACGCCTTTGTCCGGGATCTTGGCGACCAGGACCGCGGCCGCCGCGGCGGGATCGACCTGCAGGTTCACGCCATGCAGCGTGAACAGCGCCCAGTCCAGCGTCTCGGGTACGCAGCGCACCAAATGCAGCCCGGCCACGGTCGACGACAAGTAGAGCCCCTGCAGCTTCACCTTGTCTGAGTGGTCGATGGCAAAGGGAAAGTCGACGACTGGGTTGCCGTGGGCGTCACGCGCCTCACAGCTGATGTGGGCGGCGTTGCCGGCGACGATCTGCGGCGGGTCGACCAGCGTGTGCAAGTGCATCGGCACGTTGGCGATCACCAGCAGGCGCGCCGGGCTGCTGTCGAGGCTGCCCTCGACCCGGCAGGCGAGGTCGTAGCCGCCGGCGACCTTGGCTTGCCACAGCGTCGAGGCGCCGTTGGCCGCCGGCATCGCCACCTCGGGCTTGGCCCACACGCTCCAGCCGCTGACGATGGGGTTGCCGTGAACGTCGGCGCCGCTACAGGCGATGCTCACCTCGGCGCCGGCCTTCACCGGCGCCCCGCCGAGCGATGTGTCCGCCTCGACGCCCTCGACCTGGAGCCGCGTCTCGATGCTGGCCGGTGGGCCGGCGACGACCGGCAACAGCGCGCCCTCGGCATCCGCCAGCTCGCCGCCTAGGGTGCGACAGGCGACGCGGTAGTCGCCGACGGCGCTGAACGTGACGTCGGCGCCGCTGACCGCCAGCGGCCCCGCTGGGCCGTCGACGACGGTGACGGTCGCCAGCCAAGGCAGCGGGACCTCATCGCCCAACGCGGCGCCCTGTTTGCGAAAGGTCCGGCAGTCGACGTGGAAGGCGACGCCGGCCCGGGCGTCTTCGCCGCGCGTATCGCTGCGCAGCGCCAGCGTCGCCGGGTCGAGCTCGGCGGCGCCGCTGGCCGAGGCCGCCTCCGGGTCGTCGCTGCAGGCCGGGGCGCCGCAAAGCGCCGCGCACAAGGCCGCCCAAGCCATCGAGATCGCGCGGCGAGGGGCGCGCCGACGCCGCCCGTCTGCACGCGCTGGGCTGCCACTAGGCTGCTGGCATCTGCTGTCGACCATGGCGTCCTCGGGGCGGTAACCACCGGCCCGTAAGGTACGCTCGCCGCCAAGCCGTCGCAACCTCTGGAATCCGGCCTGGCTGACCGCGCGACGGCGGCGCCTGGAGGGCCTCAGCGATAGGCCTTGGGCTTGCCGTCGAGGGCACGCGACTCGGGAAACTCGGCCGCGACGTGCCCCAGCTCCTCGGCGATCTCCGTCAGCTTCGCGTTGAGGTCGCTGAGCGCCTTGTCCAGCTCGCGCGGCCCAAGCGCCACGGTCTTGCCGTCCGCCCGCTGCACGAACAGGTGCAAGGTCAGGCGTCCATAGCGATCGCTGACGATGAGCGGGTGCAGCACCAGGGCGCAGGCGGTCTGCTTGGCCAGCGCTGCCGCCAGCTTCAGACAGGCGCGCCCCACCATGTCGCCGTTCTGCGTGCACGCCGCGAGGTCGCCGATGGCGATGACCTTGCCGGCACCGACCTCGGCCTCCTGCGGCACCGCCTTGAGCTTGGCCTTGACCAGGGCCTCGCTGCGCCCAACGGAGACGGTCTTGGCGAAGGGCTGCCAACCCTCGCCGCGCACCTGGACGAAGTGCTCGCCGAAGGGCAGACCCGAGGCCGTCGCCGGCAAGGCACCGACCCGCACGCCGTCGACGAAGACCTCGGCGCCCTCGGCGACCCCCTCCACCCGGACGCTGCCGCGTGGCCCAGCCTCCAAGGCGGCCCGGCGGGCGTCGAAGAGCTCCAGCAGCGCCTTGTCGGCCTTGCGGCGGTCGATGGCGAGGGTCGGCTGCAAGCGAAGGCCAGCATCGAGATAGCCGGCCGCCTGCGCTGCGCCGTCCTTGCCGGTGAAGGCGCAGACGCCTGCGCGGGCGTAGGCGTCGGCGAGCTTGGTGTAGTCGACGAGCTGGGAGAAGGCGCCGCGGTAGCCAGCGATCGCCGCTTGAAAGCGCCCGAGGGCCGGGCCCAGCTTGCCCTCTTGCTGCAGGTCGGTGCCTTGTTGCCGCAGCATATCGGCGCGCTCCAGTCGCGCGTCCACCTTCGGCGGCGGCCGGACCTTCTTGCCCTTCTCGGGTGGGTCGACCGGCGTCGCGTCGGCGACCGTCGTCACCTTGCCGGTGAAGCCGAGCGTGTCGACCAGGCCCTTGTCGACGCGCTTCTGATGCAGCGGTCGAACATCGCCGCGGATCGCGCTCGGCAAGACGAAGGCGCGCACGGCCGCCACCGCCGGTTGCCCGGCCAGCCACGCCGGGCCGAGCGCCACCAGCACCGCCCATCGCGCCGACCGGCGCAGGCCGCCGCTTCGGAGCCGTCCGGCCACTCGAACCACTCGCCAGGACCCATTCATCGAAGCGCTCCTGCTGCAGCCCCACCGCCCACGGGCGACGATTGTGCCCGCGCCTTGAACCTCGCTGCAAGCGCGGTGGCGATGCAGACCCTGCTGCGAGGCGCCGCGTCGCCGGCGTCGCCGTGGGCGTGGATGCAATCGTCGCGGCAATGGCTCAACGCTCAGCGAGGCGCTTGATGCCGTCGGCGACGCGCCGTGGTGCGCCGTGAGCCACGAATCGGTCTGATTCGGCGCGTGCGGGCCCCGTCTCTTCGCCAACAAGCCGATCGATCCTGATTCGGTCGAGCCGCATGTCGTCCGCACTGGAGGCCTGGGGGACGGGTGGTGGCGCCAGGCGGCGGGCTCTCCCAGGTCTCTAGGGCAGATCCATCGGGCAGGGCTTGAAGACCACGACGGTCTCGTCGCCGACGCAGGCCTTGAGTCCAGCGATGGCGACGCTGATCAGGCTGTCCAGGGCGGCGAGCGACGGCGGGGCCTCACCACCGCCGTAGGCGTGGCTGCTGCTCGACTTGCCGTCGTCGAAGGTCAGGGTCACCACCGGACCGTCGGCGCAACCGGGGCAGCCAAAGGTCAGCGGCAATGCCTTGCCGGCCAGCGCGCCCTCGAGGTCGTTGAGCTTGGCGGCCGCGCCGGTCGTCAAAATGCCCTGGGCCATGAATGAAGCGTCACCCGCGTTGCTCGACAGCGTCAGCAGCAGCGAAGCGCCCTTGAGGGTCAGTGAGGTCTTGCAGGCTGGCCCGCCGCACTTGCCCGAGCTGATCGTCACCGCCGTCAGGTTGCCAGTCACCGCGGCGGTCGGGCCGACGTCCGCCTCGACGTCGGCGGCCAGCGAGTCCGCGGCGGTGTCGGCTGCGGTGTCGGCTGCGGTGTCGGCTGCGGTGTCGGCTGCGGTGTCGGCTGCGGTGTCGGCGGCGGTGTCGGCGGCGGTGTCGGCGGCGGTGTCGGCGGCGGTGTCGGC
>SXNM01000361.1 GCA_005777155.1 Pseudomonadota bacterium
AGTTGGTGGCCGAGGCAGATGCCGAACATGGGCACCTCGCCGAGCAGGCTGGCGATCGTCTGGACGGCATACGTCACCGCCTCGGGATCGCCGGGTCCGTTGCTCAGGAGCACCCCGTCGGGCGAGAGGGCCAGGATCTGCGTGGCGCTGGTGGTAGCAGGCACCACCGTCAGGCGGCAGTCGCTGGCGAGCAGCTGACGGACGATATTCGCCTTGACGCCAAAATCGACCAGCACGACGTGCCAGCGGGCGTCAGCTGCGCCAAGAGTCGTCGGGGCGGCGCAAGTGACGCGACGGGCCAAGTCTTGACCGACCATGCTCGGCAGGGCACGCGCCGCCGCGACGAACTCGGCCAAGGCGTCGTTTTCGATGCCAGCGACGCCTGCGGCGCCGTCGCCGTCGGTCTGCGATCGCAACTGACCGGCGAGGGGCACGCGATCGTCGCCGCCAAAAGCCGCGATGACGCCGCGTAAGGCGCCGCGCCGCCTCAGGTGAGTGACGAGGGCACGGGTGTCGACGTCGGCGAGGCCAGGCGTCCCGGTCTCGTGGAGCCAGGCGCCGAGGCCCGTCTCGCTACGCCAGTTCGAAGGCAGCAGGTGATGATCGCGGACGATCAACCCACAGGCGTGGACCCGCGACGACTCGAGATCACTCGGGTTGACGCCATAGTTGCCGATGTGTGGGCAGGTCATCGTCACGATCTGTCCGCAGTAGGACGGATCGGTAACGATCTCCTGGTATCCCGTGAGGGCGGTGTGAAAAACGACCTCTCCGCCGCCGCGGACGTCAGCGCCAAAGCGGCTGCCGCGGAAGAAGCGGCCGTCCTCAAGAACCAGCACTCCGTCCATGGGGTTGTGCGCTCCACGTCGGCCCGCTGGCCAGGTGCGTCGCCCGCCGCCCGGCGAGGGTGGCCGGGTCGGCGGGCCGAAAGCCTTGCCTCGACTGGCCATGAAGTCAACGTCGAACGCACCTCTGCGTCGGCGGCGCACCTGAGGCATGCCCGCTCATCGGGCACCTCCTCACGGCGGGGGCGCTCGTAGCAGGCGCCGCCGTCGGCACAATCCGTCGCGGTCTGACCCGCACATCGACTGTGAAGTTCGCCATGTCTGGCTCTGACACCGCTGCGTCCTCGCGGCCGTGCGGGCGGCGCAACGCCAACGGGGCGTTCAGATTGTCGCGCCCCTTTCCACGGCTGCGCCTACGCTCTACCCTCCCTGACCGCAGCATCGGCTCCCTGGCGGGGCGGTGCGTTGGAGTCCGCCCTGGCCGTCCGCGTCTGCCCCCAATGTGGTCGAGAGACCGATGCAGCGCGTTGCCCTGCGGACGGTCTCGTCACCATTGCCCGCTCGCTGCTGGTCGACGCCGACGTCGGCGACCCCTGGGTCGGCCGCGTGCTCGATGGGCGCGTCCAGATTGAGGTGGTGATCGGTCGCGGCGGCATGGGCACGGTCTACAGAGCACGCCACCTGGAGACGGGCGGCCTGGTCGCCGTCAAGCTGCTCCATCCGGGAGGCGCGGGCCGGGCGCAGGCGCTGCGCCGCTTTCACCTTGAGGCGCAAAACGCCGCGATGTTGCAGTCGGTCCACACCATTCGGGTCAGCGACTTCGGCATCGCCGAGGGCAGCCCCTACCTCGTCATGGAGCACCTCGACGGCCTGCCGCTGAACTCGGTGATGCGCCATGACGGCGCCCTACCATGGCGGCGAGCCGCGCACATTGCAGCGCAAGTATGTAAAAGCATTTGGGAAGCGCATGAGCATCCCCGCCGCATCGTCCACCGGGACATCAAGCCTGGCAACATCTTTCTCCTCGACCAGCGCGGCGCCAAAGACTTCGTGAAGGTGCTAGACTTCGGCATCTCACGCGCCCTCGACGGCGTAGGCGCCGACACACGCGGGCCGATCGGTACGCCCCATGCCATGGCGCCGGAGCAGTGGCGTGGCGGCGAGATCGATGGCCGCGCCGATCTCTACGCAGTCGGCTGTTTGCTGTACGAGATGGTGGCGGGCCGGCCGCCGTTCGACGTCTCGCCCGACGCAACCCCGGTGGCGCAAGTCGCCGAGCTGGCCCGGC
Source organism: Pseudomonadota bacterium (assembly GCA_005777155.1). Lineage (GTDB taxonomy): Bacteria > Myxococcota_A > UBA9042 > UBA9042 > UBA9042 > SXNM01. The sequence continues at coordinate 2,074 of SXNM01000361.1, forward strand.
AGCACACCCATGAGGCGGTGCCGCCGCTCCCTGCGGACATCGACGTCGTCACCCCGCCGGAGCTGGTGCGCCTCATCCGCTCGCTGCTCGCGAAGTCTCCTGCCGATCGCCCAGCCAGCGCGGCGAAGGTGGTCGAACGGCTTGATGCGCTGCTGGCACAGGACCCCGCCGCCAAAAAAGAGGAAATCGGCCGGACCGTTAGCCAGCGCCGGCGTTCGGAGGTGGACCGCCTCGCGGCCGGTGGTGCGAGCGAGTGCTTGATCGACTTCGCCCAAATCGGCGCGCCTCCCCGCCTCGGGGCCGCGGGAGGGGGCAGCCTCGGCGATGAGCAGTCGGCCATTGACGACGTCGGCAGCCTCGAAGGCGGCGATGACGGGCGCGAAGACCCTGCCTGGGCGGTAACCGATCGCCGCAGTCAACAGGTCGTGGTCGGGTCGGCCGCGGCGAGCGCCGGCAGTGACGAGCAGGCCGAGGGCGAGTCGCGCGCATTCGACAGCGCGCAGATGCCCTCGCTGGGGGCGGGACTCGAGGCGGCTTCGTGGGCCTCGATCACGACCGATCGCAAGGCCTCGGCGGCCTCATATGGCCGCTTGCGCCTCGTCGCCATCGCCTTTGGCGCCTCGGCCGCCGTCGCGGTCACCCTTGGGATCTCGCTGATGCCGCGCGATGAGGCGTCGCTCCGCGCCGTGCTCGCCGACGCGAGCGTCAGCCGTGGCGATCGCCAGGCTGCGATCGGCGAACTCCTCGAACGCCAAGGCGCGGCTCGGCTCCGCGGCCTCCACTTGCGTGACGTCGACCTCAGCGGCCGGTCGCTGCGTGAGGCAGACCTCCAGGGCGCCGACCTCGGCGGTGTCGACTTTCAGCACGCCGATCTGGGACGCGCCGACCTGCGGCGGGCGTCGCTGGCGCGCGCCAATCTACGCGGCTGCAACCTGCGCGGTGCCGATCTGCGCGGCGCTGACCTCGAGGGCGCCGTCCTGGCCGAGAGCGAGCTGCTGGGTAGCCGCTACGACGGAGAGACGCAGTGGCCCAAGGGCTTCGACGCCGCGACCAGCGGCGCCGTCGGCCCAGGCGCCCGACCCGGCATCGTCGATCTGCGGGGCGCCGACCTGCGCAAGGCGTCACTTGCAGACGCCAACCTGCAAGGCGGTAAGCTGAGCGACGCCAACCTCGGCGGCGGCAACCTGTGCGGCGTCAACGCCCGCAACGCTGACTTGTCCAAAGCCTCCCTGCGTGACACCGACTTGCGCGGCGCAGATCTGCGCGGCGTCGATCTGCGCGGCGCCGACTTGCGCGGGGCGCTGCTGGAAGGCGCGGACCTGCGCGGCGCCCGTTACGACGTCGACACCCGCTGGCCCGACACTTTTGCGTGGCGTGGCAGCGGCGCGGTCGGTCCTGAGGCCATACTGCGACGTGAGGACCTGAGCGGCAAAGACCTGCGAGGGATCGACCTGCGCGGCGCCGACGTCCGCGAGGCGCGCCTCACCGGCACCGACCTGCGCGGTGCACGCCTCGACGCCGCGCGCTTGGAAGGCGCCCGTTACGACAACGCGACGAAGTGGCCCGCCGGGTTTGTCGCGGCGGAGTCCGGCGCTGTCGCGATTGAGGCTCCGGGAGCTGCCGAGGGCGAATCGCCGAGCCG
>SXNM01000362.1 GCA_005777155.1 Pseudomonadota bacterium
GGATGGAAGCATAACGGCCCACCGCGCCCATGGCCGACATGCATCGGTCCCGTCGGGTTGGCGCTGACGAACTCGAGCAGGACGCGCTGCCCGGCGCCGACCACGCATCGGCCATAGCTGTCGCCAGCGCGGAGGACGTCGGCCACCGCCCCTTGCCAGCCGCTCGCCGTCAGCGACAGGTTGAGAAAGCCAGCGCCGGCGACCTTCGCCTCTTGGATCAGCCCCTCGTCGTCGCAGCCGGCCAGCGTCGCCACCAAGGCGTCGGCGATAGCGCGTGGCGGCTTGCGGGCGCCCTTGGCGAGGGCGAAGGCGCAATTGGTCGCGAAGTCGCCATGCTCTGCCGCGCGCGGCCTCTCGAGGCCTATCTCGAAGCCGTCGGCGCAGCCAGCAGGGAGCTGGCCGGCGGCGATGGCGGCGTCGACCGTGCGCCGCAACAGCGCGCGCAGGCGCCCAGGCAGCGTCGCGCTCCGCTCGATGGCGGCGCGCTGGCCGGCGGGGCTCAGCGAGAGGGCGGGATCCATGGCGGCGTCTTGCGTCATTCCACCTCAGCGCGTTGTCGGCGCAGCGCCGGCGATCCTCGGGCCCACCGGCCCGACGTCAAGATTCTGGCCCACTTCGCGGCCTGACGTGGGCGACCGGGCCGCGCAGCATACCCGCGGGCGACGCCGCCGTCAGCAGCCGACGCGAGGGCGCTGCGCGCCGGCGACGCGCTCACGCCTCCAAGGCGGCCAGCTGGGGCGGGTTGACAGGTGCTGACTCGCTTGCGACATCGCAACGCTGCGCCTGGGCTGCTCGGCCCAAGGAGAGGAGCCACCTGTGTCACGACGCTGTGTCATCACTGGCGGCGCGGGCTTCGTCGGCTCCGCGCTCACGCGCCGCCTGCTCAGCGATGGCTGGCAGGTCGTGGTGCTCGACAACTTCTGCACCGGCCGCGCCCACAACCTGGACGGCGTCGCTGGACCGCTGGAGCTGCTCGACCTCGACGTCAGTCGGCCCTTCGACGTGACCGGCCCGGTCGACGCGGTGCTGCATTTCGCCTCGCCAGCGTCGCCGCCAGATTACATTCAGCGCGCCATCGCGACGTTGCTCGTGAACTCCAGCGGCACCCAGCACGCGCTTGAGCTCGCTGAGCGCAAGGGCGCGCGGATGTTGATGGCGTCTACCTCCGAGATCTACGGCGACCCCCTGGTGCACCCACAGATCGAGTCCTACTGGGGCAACGTCAACCCGATTGGGCCACGCAGCGTATACGATGAAGGCAAGCGCTTCTCGGAGGCCATGACCATGGCCTGGCACCGCGAGCGCGGCCTCGACACTCGCATCATCCGAATCTTCAATACCTATGGGCCGCGGATGCGGATCGACGACGGCCGCGTGGTACCCAACTTTTTCGCCCAGGCCCTGCGCGGCGAACCCATCACCATCTACGGCAGCGGCGGCCAGACCCGCTCGATCTGCTACGTCGACGACCTCGCCGATGGTGTGGTGCGGGTGCTCGAGCACGGCGACGCCATGCCCTACAACCTCGGCAACCCGCAGGAGCACACGATCTTAGAGTTCGCTCGAGCTGTTCAGGCCTTGGTGCCGGGGACCCAGATCGTCCAGCGGCCCCTGCCGACCGATGATCCCCAGCGCCGTCAGCCCGACATCAGCCGTGTCCGTGGCGAGCTGGGCTGGGAGCCGCGGACGTCGCTGGGCGAGGGCCTGGCGCTCACGCTGGAAGATTTCGTGCGGCGCCTCGCCGCAGCGGCGACCTAAGCGGCGCTGGGGAGCCCTTTGCGGCGTCGCCGCTGTCGGCTGCGAGAGGCCGCGGTCGCCAACGCTGAGCGCCAAGAGCCGCCGCAGTGCATGAGCGCAGGCGCGATGCGCTCGCGCTAGGCCACGGATGGCAGACGCGCGCTCCAGGTGAGGCGAGCGCCGGCACCGTGGCGCAGCTCGCGCCGATCAGGCGAAGGTGGGCAGCGCCGTAGCGCGGGCGACTAGGCGCCGCGGCTGCGGAAGGTCGCTGGATCGATGCCGACCTTGCGGCAGTAAGGCACGAAGCCGAGCTTGGCGACGGAACGCAAGGCGCGGGTCGAGAGCCGCACACGCACGAAGCTCGCAAACTCTGGCACCCAGATGCGCTTGCTCTGCAAGTTCGGCAGCTGCCGCATCTTGGTCTTGTTGTTGGCGTGGCTGACGCGGTTGCCAACCATCGGGCGCTTGCCGGTCAGTTCACAGGTGCGGGACATGGGTCGCTCCAAGCAGCCACAGCGGGGAGGGGACTCCGCGCCGAAGTGGGCCGGCTGTCTACTTGCGGCGGGCATCCCTGTCAAGCACGCTGACAGTCGCTGGCACAGGTGACCCGTGGTCGTGGCGCGCCAAGCGCCGCCGCTTCCATGTAGCGCCGCGGTGGGTGGGAGGCGACGTGAGCGCGGTAGGCGACGCCGGGCGGGGACCAGCAGATGTCACTACGGTGGAGGCCGCTGTCGCCGCAGCGCACGGCGCCGAGGCGGTGGCTCCAGGGGTGCTGCGGCTGCCTCTGACGACGCCGACGCTGCCGCCAGCGACCACCACGAACCACGTGCTTATCGGTCGGCAACGGGCCTTGGTCATCGATCCAGCGACCCCGCTGGCGGCCGGCCAGGCCCAACTGGTCGCGCTGTGCCGCGCGCTGGAGCGCGACGCCGGCTGGCGCTTCCATGGCCTGCTGCTGACCCACCATCACCGCGATCACGTCGGTGGCGCCGCGCCGATCGCCAGCGCTCTCGGGTTGTCGATCTTCGCCCACCTGCGCACCGCCGCCTTAGTGGCCGAGTCGCTGCCGCGGTGCGTTCCGGTGGACGACGGTGACAACGTCGGCGGCACGTTGTCGGCGACCGACCCCGGCTGGCGCGCCCTCCACACGCCCGGCCACGCACCCGGCCACCTCGTGCTCGTGCACCCAGAGGGGGGCGTCGTCGCCGGAGATCTCGTCGCAGGCGAGGGCACGATCCTCATCGATCCAAGCGACGGTGACATGGCGCTCTACCTCGCCTCGCTGCGGCGGATCCTGGCGCTGCCGCCGACTTGGCTCATCCCGGCCCACGGCCCCGTGCTCGCTGACGGCGCCGCGGTGCTCTCAGCGACGCTCGCCCATCGGCTGGCGCGCGAGGCCCGCGTCTTGGCGGCGCTCGACGACGTGGCCCGCAGCGACGACGCGCTCTTGCCTCGGGCCTACCACGATGTGCCCAGGCGCACCTGGCCGTTGGCGTTGCGCTCACTGCGCTCCCACCTGTGGCACCTGGAGCGGCAGGGGCTGGCGACGCGCGAGGGCGAGAGGTGGCGACGCGCCCGGCCAAGCTGAGACCGGCTGCCATCGACGCCGCAGGGTGGCGCATGGCGAGCGCCATCGCGACGGCTGGGTCCCGCTGACGCTTGACAGGGCCAGTGGACGTCGCCACGCTCTGCCGCCGTGGAGACGTGCGAAGCCGAAGTGGCGGAATGGTAGACGCGGCGGACTCAAAATCCGCAGAGCTCACGCTCGTGAGGGTTCGAGTCCCTCCTTCGGTACCCGACAACGCAGGCCCAAGCCCGGCCCAGCCGGCCCAGACCGCGGTCCGAGCGGCCGGGCTTCGGCCACAGTACGCACCCTGCCCAGCCGACCTGCGCTCGTGCTCCGCCCATCGCCCGGACGTGCCGATCGGGGCGCCCTCCGTCGGCCTGCGCGCGGTGGGCGTGCGGGCCGTGCGCGCCGCGCCGGTGCGGGTTGGCCCCGTCCGGCCCGCCGCGCGCATGGCGCTCGTGGCGCTCGGCGTCGCCGTCATCACGCCCCTGCCTGGGCACGGCGCCCCACCGGATTCGGACGCGAAGGCCGCCGCGCTCGATGGCTCTGAGTTCGCCCCCAGTGGCGCCACTCGCCCCGACTTGGCGAGCGACCTCGGGCGACCGCTGCCACTCGCCGCCTCGACCGCGCGCTGGCGGCTCGGCGCCGACGTCCGTCTGCGCGGCTGGGCGAGCCGCGACGTCGAAAGGCTCGGTGGCCTCGAAGGCGACCATGGTGCGGCTTTTCGCGCCCGCCTCGCCGCTGCCGGGGTGCTTGGCGACAGCAGCGCGCTCGTCGAGCTGCAGAGCGTCGGCCACTTCGGTGGCGCCACGTCGAGCGGTCAGGCGCCTCTGGTCGGGCTGCAGCAGGCCGTCATCGCCTGGGACGGCGGCCGGACCAGCAGACTGCGCGTAGAGGCCGGCCGCCTGCATCTGCGCTATGGGGTCGGCCGCCATGTCGGCGACTTCGACTTCGACGCCCAAGGCAACGCCTACGACGGCGGCCGTCTGCGCTGGCGGCTTGCCGAGCGCCTGCAGGTTGATCTCATCGGCGTACGCCCGCGCGCGTCGATCGGCAGCGCGGCGGAGCTCGACGGCAAGGTTCAGGGCGGAAAGCGCAAACTGATCGGCGCCTACGCCCACGCCCAGCCCCTGACCACCCTCGACGCTGACCTATACCTGCTGGCGCTCGACGGTTACGACGGCGACCGCCGCGTGTTGACGCAGACCATGGGCATGCGCCTCGGTTGGCGAGCGCCGCGCCTGCTGAGCCTAGACGCGGAGGCCGCGGCGCAGGTCGGCGCCGGCGAGGGCAGCGAGGTCGCAAGCGAGGGCCACCTGGCGTGGATGGCGGGGATGCGGCTGCGGCTCCGGGGCGAGGCGGCGCTGCGCTTCGAGGCCGGGCTCATGTTCGACGTCTGGAGCGGTGACGCCGATCCGACCGACGGGGTCGACGGCGCTTGGCGGCCCCTGCATGGCGACACCGATCGAATGGTGGGCGCGTTGCAGCGTTTTGAGGTAAGCAATCTCCAGGTATTAGGCGCCTTCGCCGAGTTCGGCCTGTCGCAGCGATGGCTCCTCAAGGCCGAAGCGCGACTCTTCGCCCGCCGCGCCGCAGACGACGAACCAGGCTCGGCCGGGGCACTCGGCTGGCGCGCCGCTGGCACCGAGATCGACGTGCACTTTCGCTGGAATGTGAGCTCCGTCATTGCGTTGGAGGCGCTGTTTGCGACCTTCTTGCCGAGCCAGGCGCCGACCGACCCATCTGGCGGTGGCCGCGATCCAGCGGTCGAGCGGGTGACCGCCGCCACCGCGATGATGTTGCAGTTGCGCGCCCAGTTGTGACGTCGGGACACCACCGACTCGGGGGCCGTGCGCGGCGTTGATTGACACCGCAGCCCGCTTGCGGGAAACCCTCTCCGCTGCCGCGCGGAGCCGCGTGGGTGGCGGGCAGCAGAGGCGGTGCCTGCCGCGGAGGACTCCATGTCAATCGTGACGTTACAGCATGCGGGACGCACCGATGTCGGCATCGTACGCGCCAACAACGAAGACGCGTTCCTGATCGACGATGTCACCCGCCTCTACATCGTCTGTGATGGTGTCGGCGGTCGCGCCGGCGGCGAAGTGGCGAGCCGGACCGCCGCCGAGTACGTCGCCGAGCGCCTCCGCGAGCACCAGGCCGACCTCGACAAGGCCCACCGCGGCGAGCTTCGACTGCAGAAGCGGCAGATCGCCGGCTGGCTCGAGGAGTCGATCTCCGGCGCTTCAGGCGCCGTCCGTGAGCGGGCCACCAATAAGCCCGAGCTGTTTGGGATGGCGACCACCATCGCCGCAACGCTGGTCGTCGGCTCGCAGGCCTACATCGCCCACGTCGGCGACAGCCGTGTCTACCTGGTCCGCCACAAGACGCTCCATCAGCTGACCGAAGACCACAGCGTCATCAACGATCTGCGTCGACGTGGCGCCCAAGACGGCGATCGCTCGTATATGAGCGGCGCCTTCCAGGGTGCGCTGACCCGGGCGCTCGGCGTGCTGAACACCGCGCGCGTCGACATGCTCGACTTCGAGCTGTTGCCCGGTGACCGCATCATCCTTTGCAGCGACGGCGTGTATAGCGTGGTCGGCGACACCACGATGCAGGCCATCGCGCCGCACGGCGACGTCAGCACAGCGGCGCACATGTTCATCGACACGTCGCTGCAGAACGGCGCCCCAGACAACGCCACCGTGGTCGTCCTCGACGTCGCGCAGGAGCAGGCCGAGGATCGCGTCGGTCGGGTCCGCCGCCGCCTAAAGGCGCTGCAGTCGATCTCGATGTTCCGCTACCTGCCCTACCCGGACCTGATGCGGGTGGCGTCGGTCTCCAAGGAGATGCCCTTCGATGCCGGCACCACGATCTTCGACGAGGGCGTGCCTGGAGACAGCCTTTTTGTCATCCTCGAGGGCAACGTCGGCGTCGTGAAGTCCGGCGTGGAGATCACGACGCTTGGCGAGGGCGCCCACTTCGGCGAGATGAGCCTCATCGAGCGGCTGCCCCGTTCGGCCGGCATCGTCGCCAAGACGCCGGTGCAGGCGCTGGTCATCGAGCGCGATGGGTTCTTCTCGCTGCTGCGCGAGGAGGTCACCGCCGTCAAGCTGCTCTGGGGCATGGTGCGCATGCTCAACGCGCGACTGCGCAGCACCAGCGACGAGCTGACCTCGCTCAAGACCCACTACGGCATCGACGGGTAGGGACCATGAACGCTCGGCGTGCCCGCAACTGCGCGGTCGTGGTCTGTGCAGTCGCTCTGTGGCTCGCCGCCTGCGTGCCGCCGGCACCGCCGCCGCCGCGGCCGACCGCCACCGCGGCAGCCAAGGCCAGGCCGACGGCCGTGCGACCAGGCTCGGCGGAGGACGCCAAGCAGCGGGGCCGCCGCGACGGCCTTGAGGGCGGGACGCTCGTCTTCGCGGACGACTTTGAGCGCGCTGAGCTGGGCGGCGACTGGCGCTTTGACCAGCCGGGCGAGTGGACGGTCGAGGCCGGGGCGCTGCGAAGCAACCGCGTCGAGGTCTATGAGGAGCGCAACAAGGGCGTCTGGCTCAAGCGGCCTCTGCCCACGCGGGTGCGGGTCGAGTTTCGCGGCGAGGTACGGAGCGGCAGCGGCGACATCAAATGCGAGATCTTCGCCACCGAGCCGAAGCACGAGGCCGGCTACTCCGTGATCTTTGGCGGTTGGAACAACACCATCAACGCAATCGCCCGCCTCGGCGAGCACGAGCCCGCGCGCCGGGTGCAACGACCTCATGTCCCGGTCCGCTCGCAGCAGCGCTACTTGTGGACGCTGGTCCGTACCGACGGCGTCGTGCGGTGGTACGTCGATGGCCGTTTCATGCTCGCCTACGACGACGCGGCGCCGGTGCAGGGCGGCTACTTCGGCTTCAACAATTGGCTGTCGGACGTGCGCTTCGACGAGGTCCGCGTCTACGACCTCGACGCGCCTGCCGCGCCAGCGGTACCTGGGGCACCCGCTGCCCTGCCAGCGGCTGCCACGGAGCCCGGCGTGCGTTGACGGTAGATCGTTGTCTCGCTACCTTCGCGCGGTCAGAGGCCGCGTTGGATGCGTGCGAAGGCGGACCAGTGGGGGTGGGGTTTGGCAATCACAGTGACCAGCTACGGCGAGTCCAACGTAGGCCGCAAGCGCGCACACAACGAAGACAACTTGCTGCTTTTTCCTGAGCACCTGCTGTTCATCGTCGCGGACGGAATGGGCGGCCACGGCTACGGCGAGGTCGCGAGCCAGATGGTCGTCGAGACCATGCGCGCCTTCTGTCTGCACATCCGCAGCGGCGACCCCGAGGCGACGTGGCCCAACCGCGAAGAGCGCGGCCGCTCGACCTCCGAGAACTTGCTCAACGCCGGCATCCGCTACTGCAACTACGCCATCTGGGAGCGCGGCGCCTCCGATCCCAAGTACAAGAACATGGGTACCACGGTGGTCGGCGTCCAATTCGATGAGGGCATGGTCTCCATCGCTCACGTCGGTGACAGCCGCGTCTATCGGCTGCGCGACGGACAGCTGGCGCTGCTGACCGAGGACCACTCCTTGCTCAACGATTACAAGAAGATGGCGGTGTTGACGCCGGAAGAAGAAGAAAACTTCCCGCACAAGAACATCATCGTCCGCGCCTGCGGCCTCAAGCAAGACGTGCTCGTCGATGTCACGCGCGAGCAGCCCCGCGTCGGCGACATCTACATGTTGTGCAGCGACGGCCTCTCTGGCGAGGTCCCCGACCCGCAGATCCGCGACATCATGGCGCGCCACAATGGCGACATCCGCGGCATGGGCGCGGAGTTGATCCGCACCGCCTGTGACAATGGCGGCAAGGACAACGTCACCACGATCTGCGTCCGCATCGACTCGGTCTAGGCGCAGCGCCCAGCGCGAGCCTGGGCAAAATCTCATCCACGACAGCGAGCAGTCGAGCCCCGTCCAGGCGGAGCAGCGGCGGAGGAGTGCCATGGCGACCAAGGGCGACCGGCTCTGGGGCGGCGGCTACGACGAGGCGACCCACCCGTTGGTCGCGAAGATGAACGCCAGCGTCGGCTTTGACGCCCGGCTGTGGCGGCACGATCTCATCGGCAGCGTCGCCCACGCCACCATGTTGCGCGACCAGGCAATCTTAGATCCCGCCGACTACGACGCCATACTCGTCGGCCTGCGGGCGATCGCCGCCGACATCGAGGCCGGACAGTTCGTCTGGACCGCCGAGCGCGAAGACGTCCACATGAACATCGAAGCGGCGCTGCGCGACCGCATCGGCGCCCCGGCTGGGCGGCTACACACCGCCCGCTCGCGCAACGATCAGGTCGCGGTCGACGAGCGCCTCTGGCTGCGCGAGCGGCTGGTCGCCATCGGCACCCGCCTCTGCGAGCTGCTCGCGGTGCTTGGGACGCAGGCCCTCGCCCACCGCGACTGGCCGATGTGCGGCTATACGCACTTGCAGCGCGCTCAGCCGGTCACCGTCGGTCACCACCTGCTGGCGCACGCTGAGGCCTTCGAGCGCGACCTAGAGCGCGTCTTGGGCCTGCTGCCGCGCGTCTGCATCAACCCGCTCGGCTCCGGCGCGCTGGCGGGGACCACCCTGCCGATTGACCGCGACAAGACCACGGCCCTGCTCGGTTTTCTGCGCACCGGCCGCAACAGCCTCGACGGCGTCAGCGACCGAGATCACCTCGTCGAGGCGATGGCCGCCGCAGCCCTTGGCATGACGCACCTGTCGCGCGTCGGCGAGGAGCTGGTGCTGTTCGCCTCGATGGAGTTCGGCACCGTCAAGATGCGCGACGCCTTCACCACCGGCAGCTCGCTGATGCCGCAGAAGAAGAACCCAGACATGGCCGAGCTGCTGCGCGGCAAGTCCGGGCGCACCATCGGTGACCTCGTCGCGCTGCTGGTCGTGATGAAGGGCCTGCCGCTTGCCTACAAC
>SXNM01000363.1 GCA_005777155.1 Pseudomonadota bacterium
GAAGTCGCTGCTGCGCACGGTCTACAACTCGCTGCTGCTGGCGCCTCAGGAGGCGATGGCGAGCGTGCGCCGTCGAGTCCTCGCCGTGGGCTAGCGTGCCGGGTCTGCCAGCCCGAGCCTGCGTCCGCGTGTTTGTTGTCATATCGTCCGCTCGAACCCCAGCACGAACCTCACGGCGCCGGCCGCGAGGGTGATCGTGCACGCCGGGGTCGAGTTGTGGGCCGCTGGCAACGATTGGAGCGGGGCCGGCGACTGCATGCCTGCGGTGGGACCGATCGAGGCTGCGATGTTGGACTGATTCATTGACAGTGGCGCCGGCAGCGGGGACGCTCCCCCCCGCCGCGGTCCCCCTGGCCGCGCGTGGGGGCAACCACAGTGCCGCCGTCATCCATTCGGGGCACAACACGCGATCTGCAAGCGCCGGGGATCGACCTACCAGTCGATGACGCGGGGCACCGCGCCGTATTGCGCGCCTACCCGATCCTGTTCGTGGACGATGAGGCGCCGAACCTCGACGTGTTCGAGGCGACCTTCGGCGACAGCTTCCATATTCACCTCGAGGACTCCGCCGCGGCTGCGCTGGCGCTCCTCGAGCGCGAGCCCGTCGCCATCATCATTAGCGACAACCGGATGCCAGACCGCCTGGGCATCGACCTGTTGGTCGAAGTTCATGAGCGCTTTCCGCAAGTCCACCGCGTCCTGTGCACGGCCTACTCCGATCAGCAGACCGCCATTGACGCCATCAACCGCGCAGCCGTCGAGCACTACCTCCTCAAGCCGTGGCGGATCGCGGAGGTCGACCGTCTGCTCAGCGCACTGGTCGCGCGCAGCCACCTTGATCGGACGGCGCGGGAGCTGCGCGCGACGTTGGTCCAGCGCGAGCGACAGGCGGCGGTGGCGGCGCTGCGCCATCGAATCGAGCACGATCTCGGCAATATCACCTCTGTCTTGCACGGCGTGTCGCATAGCATGCGCGAGGCGCTTGCCAGTCGGAGCGGACTGCCGGCGGCAGAGCTGACCGAGCTCTACAGCGACCTGGATGCGGCTGTCCGGCGCCTCACAGACTTGCAGCGTGCCAGCCGCGAGGCTGGGCGGCCTGCTCCGCTCAACCCCACAGATGTCGAGTGCGCCGAGCTCTTCGCCACCGTCGCCAAGCTCGCGAGCGAGGACCTGCAGGGCCTCGGCTGTGTCCTGGCCGATCCGCAACCTAACCCGTTGATTTGTGTAGATCGCCTTGGCCTGATCAAGGTCCTGCTGCGCACGATCTCATGGATGGCGCGCGCCGACGACGCGTACTCCACCATCCAATTGCGCGCCGAGGCGTCCGCGACCGAGTTGGTTCACTTGTCGCTTGCTGCCTCGCCGCCCATCTCGTCGCGACGCATGGCCACCGACCTCGAAGGTGAGCTGTCGCTAAGCGGCGGGCCTGGCGACGACCTGGCGGTGGCCCGCGAGCTAGCGGTGGCCATCGGCGCCCAACTCAAGGTCGAGCGCACGATGACTGGCGGCGCCTTGGTCATCACGCTGCCGAGCAGCGATCGCCCGTCGCGCTGACGGCCCGTTGACCGCGCAGGGAGTAAGACTGGCGCCGGGGCTGACCGGTCGGCCGGCATACGCAGCGCCGCGGCGCCTGCGCGTCGAGGCCTGCCGCACGCCAGCGATCACCAAGCGCGGGGCCCTCTGGCCGGAGTGCTCAGGGGTCTTCAGTCCGTTGCTAGCCCAATCTCCTGCAGTCTCTGACGCAGGAACTGCCCCGCGGTGAGGGCGCGATAGCGCTCTCGGCCACCGGTCCGACGGACGCACGTCGCCCGCGGCGTCAGGTCGACATCGGCGCGCGGGTGCACGAAGAAGGGCAGCGAGTACCGGCGCTCACGGCTGTTGTCCGGGTTGACGACTCGGTGCGTCGTGCTGCGGAGCAGGCCGTTTGTCAAATGCTGAATCATGTCGCCAGAATCGACGATGAGCTGGCCGCCCAGCGCGTGAATCGGCCGCCAGGAGCCGTCGTGCTGGAGCAGTTCGAGTCCGCCCGAGGTCGCTTCGCACAAGATCGTGATCAGGTTGATGTCTTCGTGGGCTGCCGCGCGCACGCTCGCCGGGTGGCGGTCGGCCGGCACCGGTGGATAGTGGATGAGGCGCAGGATGGTGTCGCCGCGGTCGGCGGTGGAAGGCAAGTAGGTCGGCGGCTCGTCGATGTAGATCGAGGTCGCCTCCAGGAGTCGCGCCGCGAGCTGGTCGAGGGCGCCGTATAGGCGCAAGAGCGCCGGCCGAAAGGAATCGGGCCCCTCCGGCCAGACGTTGAGCCGCATGCCGGCAAAGGCCGAGTCGCCCGGCTCGAACTGGCGCCCGACGTGCCAAAACTCCTTGAGGTCCGGAGCTTGACTGTCTTTCGCATGCTCTCGCCCAAAGCCGGTGTAGCCCCGCTGGCCGGCGCCGTCTGGAATCGCCCAGCGCAGCTTCTCAGCCCCTGGCAGCGCGAAGAACTCGCCCGTGACCTCGTAGGCGCGGTCGATGACGGCGCGGTCGACGCCGTGATTCTCGATGGCGAAGAACCCGATATCGACCAGGGCGTCGCCGATGGTCTGGACGATGTGCGCGCGGTCGTTGGCGGTTCCGTGCTCCCAGGCGCCCATGTCGATGACTGGGATGGTCTGGGATGGGGTGGCGTCAGCGGGCATGGGGAGGCTCCTCGGGCCGGGGTCTGCTGCCGCCCGCGGTCGGGTAGGCGGGTAGGCGGCGCGCAGCCTAGGCAGGCTGGTGGCCAACGCAAGCCCCCTCGCGCGGCGTCCCGCTCGCCGGGCGCCGGCTCCATCGCAGAGGCACGGCTCGCGGGCACCGTCGTCGCGGGCTTGGGCTCGGCCCTCCCCGGCCCGGTCACCGCCGCGTCGGCGTGGTCGCGTCGCCTGCCGCTTCGCAGGCATGGCACATTGGCGCTTGCCGGCACTGCAGGTACCATGGGGCGCAGCGGCCTCGGGCCCGCGATGGTCGAGGCGTGCACCGTCCGCCTCGTGTGGGAGGCCGCGTGATAGGCGAGGACGATCAGACGCGGCCGATCGCCGACCGCGGGCCCGTGACCGGTTCCCAGGGAGTAGGCGCCCTCGCGACCGGGAGCCCATCGAAGCGCGCCGGCGGCGCCAAGGTCCTCACCCCAAGCAGCGACTCCATCGCCGCCGGCCAGCCGACCTCGCCCTCGCTGCGCGGCGAAGCGGCCTTGTTGGCTGGCGGCGTCCTGGATGGCCGCTACCGGCTGGTCCGCAAGCTCGGCCAAGGAGGCATGGGCTCCGTCTACCTCGTCGATGACCTCCTACTCCGTCGCCGGGTCGCCATGAAGACGTTGCGGATCTGCAGCGTCTCGAACCAGTCCGAGCAGCAGGAAGAGCTGGAGCGCTTCCGTAAAGAGGCTGCAACGACTCACTCGATTAATCATCAGAATGTCGCGCGAACCTATGATATTGGCGAAGAAGATGCAGTGAATTACATGACGATGGAGTGGCTCGACGGAGAGACCCTAATGGACCGCCTACGGGCCAAGGGCGCCTTGTCACCAGACGAAGTGCGGGCCCTGGCGACGCCGATCGCCAATGGTCTGCGCGCCGCCCATCGCGCCGGCATCGTCCACCGCGACCTCAAGCCGGCGAACATCATGTTGGTCGGCGGCGAGCGCTGGGCAGTGATCATGGACTTTGGCATCGCGGCCTCTGTCACCGAAGCGTCGTCGTCGGCGGCTGGAGCCCCCGGCGGCGCCGACATCGACTCGCCCTGGGAGGTGACCTCCGCCGGACGTGGCACGCCAGCCTATATGGCCCCCGAGCTGTGGGACCAGCACCACGGTGACGCCCGAACGGACATCTACGCCTTCGGCGTCATCTTGTACGTCGCGCTCACCGGCAAAGGGCCATTCAGCGCCTGCACTACCGCCGAGCTGGCCAACCACCACCGGGAGACGCCGGCGCCTGACGTGCGCGCATTGTTGCCGGCTGCCGATCGCGACCTAGCCGTGCTCATCCAGCGCTGCTTGGCGAAGCGCCCCGACCAACGCCCAGCCGACATGGACGTGGTGCTGGACGCCCTGCACCGCCGCCAGCGCCGCACGGCGTGGCTGCGCGACCTGGCGTCGACCGCAGCGCTGACGGTCCTGGCGACGCTGGTCATCGAGATCGCGCTGTTCTCCATTGTCCGCGGCGCCGTCCTGGCGGAGCTCCGCCCCTCGCTGATGCGTCTCGGCCTGCTCGTCGCGCGCGATCTGCCGCCGGCAGATCTCGCCGCCCTGTGGCGGCCCGAAGACGCCAAGACCCCGGCGTTTCAGCGCGTACACACCGTGTTGTCGCGCGCCATCGCTGAGAGTCCAGAGATCAAGGCCCTCTATGTGCTTCGGCAGGACGACGCGCCAGCGAGGTATCGCTTCGTCGCCGACGCCCGTCCTAACGACGAGGACATCAACGGGGACGGCGTCATCGATGCCGACGAGCGCGGCGTCGAGACCGGCACCCTGTATGACGGTCGCAATTACCCGGCGATGCAACGCACCCTCGACTCCGGCCGATCGCAGTCCGACGAGGCGTTCGGCGAAGACGAATGGGGCCTCTCGCTCTCTGGCTACGCGCCCGTGCCCGACGCAGGCGGCAAGCCGACGATGTTTGTCGGCGTCGACATCGGCAGCGCCGTCCTCGAGGCCCTGCGCCGGCAGCTGCGGGTGGTCCTGGTCGCCACAGCCAGCCTGCTCGTGCTCGCCGCCGCGGCGCTGACCCGGCCCCTGCCCGGCGGCGCCACGCACTGGGGCCGGCTCATGCGCCGTGGCAGCCGTGATGAGGCGGCGACGGCGTAAGCGGCGACGAGGCCGAAGGCCGCGTGTCTGGTGCGGCCTGACGGTGGGCGCCGTCGTCGTCGCCTCGCCCGAAACCGACCGCATGGCCCGCTGGTTGGGGCGCGGCCTCCCCACGGCCGGTGCATCGATGGCGCTGGCGGTGGCGATGGCCGCGGCGCGTCGCTATCCTCTCTCTGGGGCCAGCGCGCCCAGCGGCTTGGCGCCTCGCCTCTGCGACGTAGACACGCTGCCCAATCGGCGCCGGGGGCGCCGAACTGGGCGCGGCTCGGGTTAGAGCTGGCAGGTAGTGACATCAATTCCGGCTTGGGGGGCGCCGAGCCTCCGAAAAACAGACTGCGAGAGCCGCGGCCGGTCATCGCGGGTCGCGTCCCTCTTCAAGAGACCGCGGAGCCGCAATGGCATCGATCTTCAAGCAAAGTCAAAGTCTGGGTGCCCTGCCAAGGCGGCGCCTCTCCTCTGCCGCCGGCGGTGCGACGAGGCGGCTGGGCTCGATCTTTGCCCTGTCGCTGCTGGCAGCGTTGGCGTCCGCCTGCAGCGACAGCGAGGTCGCCGGCGGCTCAGGCGCACCGCCCAACGGCGGTCTCGGCGCAGATGGCATCGGCTTCGGCGGCCAAGATGCACTCCACGGTGGCGCTGGTCCCGGCGCCGCGGGCGATGGCGAGGCCGGCGGCGGGGCGGCTGGCGGTGACGGCGGGGCGCGGGCGGCTGGGCCCTGCGATTTTGCGATCAGCCCAGGCCCTGGCGAGCCCGGCGCGCCCTGCACCGGCAACGCAAGCTGCGACTCGGGCCTCTGTGTCGAGGGGCCAGACGGTCGCATCTGCAGCCGCACCTGCCAGGAGTGCTGCCCGCAAGGGTTCGCCTGCCAGCAGTGGGATAAGGCAGACAGCCAGTTCGTCTGCCTCCCCAAGCTCGGCGCCCTCTGCCGGCCCTGCCTTGCCGATGACGAGTGCCTCGCGGTCAACGACGGCGCGCTCTGCGTGCAGCACAAGGGCCAAGAGGGCCGATTCTGCGGCGGATCCTGCGATGGCGACGCCGACTGCCCTGTAGGCTACTTGTGCCAGCAGGCCGCCGGCACCAAGGGCAACGGCAAGCAGTGTCTGCGGCAGCAGGGCGCCTGCTCTTGCAGCGAAGGCGCGACGCTCGCTGGCGCCAAGACGAGCTGCGCCATCGCCAACAACTTCGGCACTTGCGGCGGCACGCGGACCTGCGGCGGCGAGGGGCTCGGTCCTTGCCTTGGCCCTGTCGCTTCGCCCGAGGCCTGCAACGGCGCTGACGATGACTGCGACGGCCTGACCGACGAAGGGCTCGGCGGCGGCGAGCCGTGCAAGATCAGCAATGACTACGGCGCTTGTGCCGGCTCCACGGTGTGCAACGACGGGCTCATCAGCTGCGCCGGCACCGCGCCTGCCGCCGACGTCTGCAACGGCAAGGATGATGACTGCGACGGCAAGACCGATGAAGAGGCGCTAGATCTCGACCTCGACGGCAAGGCCGACTGCGTGGACGACGACCTTGACGGCGACGGCGTGCCCAACGCCAACGACTGCGCGCCCAGCGACGCCGCCACGGCGCCCGGCAAACCCGAGGTCTGCAACACCAAGGACGACGACTGCGACGGCCAGATCGACGAGGTCGGGGCCCAAGGCTGCAAGGTCTACTTCGCCGACGCCGACAGCGACGGCTATGGCGATGGCGCGAAGCAGGTCTGCGCCTGCGCCGCTGAGGGTGCCTATCAGGTGATCAAGGCTGGCGATTGCAACGACGCGATAGCCAACATCCACCCGTCGGCCGACGAGGCCTGCGATGGCGCCGACAACGACTGCAACGGCAAGACCGACGAGGGCTTTGGGCTCGGCGCTGGCTGCGAGAGCGGCCTCGGGGCCTGCAAGTCGTTCGGCAAGATGGTCTGCGCCGACGACGGCAAGGGCGTGGTCTGCTCTGCTGGCGCGGCTCAAGGTGGCGCCGAGTCCTGCAACGGCAAGGACGACAACTGCGACGGCCTCACCGACGAGGGCTTCGATGTCGGGGCGCCCTGCGTCGCCGGCAAGGGCGTCTGCGCAGCGACCGGCGTCAACCAGTGCGCCGGCGGTCAAGCGGTGTGCAGCGCCAAAC
>SXNM01000364.1 GCA_005777155.1 Pseudomonadota bacterium
CCCTGCGCGGCGAGCCGCTGACGCTCTACGGCGACGGCCAGCAGAGCCGCTCGTTCTGCTTCGTCGACGACCTAGTCGACGGCATCCTCCGCCTGATGGAGGGTGAGCACGTCGGGCCGGTCAACCTCGGCAACCCCGGCGAATTCACGATGCGCGCCCTGGCAGAGTTGGTGCTCTCGCTCACCAATTCGTCGAGCCCAGTCCTGCACCTGCCGCTGCCCGCTGACGACCCGAGCCGTCGTCAGCCCGACATTCGCCGCGCCCGCGAGTGGCTGGGCTGGGAGCCTCAGGTCTCGCTGCGAGAGGGGCTGCTCAAGACGATCCCCTACTTCGATGAGCTGTTGCGCTCGGGCGACCTCGGCGGCGCCCGCATGCGTGGCTGAGGCGCCCGCTTCAGCGCTGCGGCCCTAAAGGGTCGGCTCGCAGTCTTCGGCCGCCGGTTAGCCGCAGGTCAGGGCGCAGACCTTGACGCCGGTCTTGTCGCCGAAGCGGTCGCGCTGGTCGACGCACTTGCCGCTCACTTTGGCGTCGGACTTTGCGGCCGTCGCGCAGTCGGCGTCGGTGGCGCAAGGCGGCGTGCAGCGGCGGTCCGCCAGGTTGCCGGGGCCACCGACGTTGCTGCAGAGCTTGCCGCTCGGGCAGTTGTGGTCGTAGGTGCAGGGCAGGCACGCCGCGTCCTTGACGCACATCGGCACAATGGCCGCCTTGCTGGCGTCGACGCGCGCGATCTGCTGGCGCTTCTGGTCACAGATGAGGCCGCCGCAGGCGCTGTCGTTGAGGCAGAGGGCGGAGCAGTAGCCGGTGCCCGGATTGACGTCCTCGAGGCACAGGCCGCCGAGGCAGGGGTTGTCATCTGCGGCCGGATCGCAGGCCTCGCCTACGGCCTTGGTCGGTAGCGGGCCGTTGGTGCCGTTGACCCGCACGCAGACGTACTCGACCTTGGCGGCGGTGTCTGGGCCGCGGGCGATGGCGCGCGCTGAGCAGGCCTCGCCTTTGACCGTACAGGTGCGGGTGGCGGTGCAGTCTTCGAGGCTGTTGGACTCCGCCGAGGGCCAGCACACCGGGATGTACACGTCGTCGTTGGCGTCGAGCAGGGTCTGGTTGGCGGTGATCCAGCGTGCCGAACACAGCGATTTGTAGGTCGTGTTGCCGATCTTGACCTTGGCCGGGCAGTCGAAGCGGCTGTCGCAGGTGTCGGTGCAGACGCCGTAGTCTTGGTCGGTGAAGACCGGCAAGCAGATGTCGGTCTGGCACTGCACGCCGTCCTTGCCTGTCCCGCAGTAGGCCGCGAACTGCGCCCGGCCGGGCACCTTGGCGATGCAGCGACCGCTCGAGGTGTACTCCGGCCCGCCGCCTGGCAGCTTGCCGCCGCTCTTGTGGATCCAAGGCTTGCAGGCCTGGCCGGTCGGGCAATCGCCGTTGTCGACGCAGACCGTGCCTGCCGAGGGCAGGCCGACGCAGTGGTCGCTGGCCAGCCGATAGTCAAAAAGGCCGTCGTCGTCGGTGTCGAAGCCGTACTCGCTGGCGCCGCACTTCATGTTGGCCTTGCAGTCGGCGTCGCTGATGCAGAGGTTGCCGCAGAAGCCGTCGCGGCAGAAGCTCGGGTTCTCGCAGAAGGGGTCGTCGGCGTTGTCGTCGTTCGGGTACTTGTCGCACAGCTCGCCGGCCGCGACGCCGCCGGGCTTATGGGGCAAGCAGAGGTTATCCCAGCCGGGCAAGATGACCTTGCTGCTGTCTGCCGGATCGGGGTCGCCCTTGTGCGAGACGACGCCGTTGGTGTTGATTCGGCAGCCCGATCCGCTCGGACATTCGCTGGTGAGCTTGCAGCTCTTCGGGTAGCACATGCTAAAGGTCTGCTCGACGTTGCTGTAGTACTTGAGGCCCGCCTTGCAATGTTGCGCCGAGCAGTCAGCGTCTGAGGCGCAGGCGACGCCACTGAGGTTGCTGCAGGTACCCGCCTTGCAGGCGCCAACCGCGGTGACGCAGTCGCTGTCGTCCTTGCAGAAGGCGCGGCAGCCCCAGCCCGACGAACACCAGTTGCTGGCGCAGATCGCCAGCGCGCCGGCGAAGGGGTTGCTGTTGCAGGCCTCGGTGAGCTGTGCGTGGGCCTTGCCTGCCGGTGGGCTGTGCTTCGGTACGCAGTAGGTGCCGTATTTGCCGAATACGTAGCGCAGCTGGCAGCTGTCGCCGTCGCCGCACTCACCCGAACCCTTGCAGGGCTTCCAGGTCAGCCCGGGGTAGCAGTAGGCGGTGGAGCTGCCCTTCAGCACCTCTGCCGGGGCGCGAAACTCGACGCAGCGGAACTTGTCGCCGTAGGGGCCGCTGCTGGCGTCGTCGCAGTCGCTGTTGGCGCCGAGATCTTCGACGCCGTCGGGGCCGGCGGCGCCTGTTGCGTTGTGGACGTCGTCCTTGCTCATGGCGCACGACTTGATGCAGACGCCGTTGCGGCAACGGCCGTCCTCGCAGGAGTCGTCGAGACAGGCGTAGTAGGCGTCGACGACGCTCTGCGCGGCGCCCGAGGCCGGCGGCGGGCAGGTCTTGCTCGGGCCGCAGGCGCCACCAAAGGGGGTCTTGGGCGCGTCGCCGGCGACGCACTTGTTGGTCTGGCACTTCTTACCCAGCGGGCAGGAGCCGCAGCTCCCTGGGCACTTCGGCAGAAAGCCACACTGGGCACCGACCTGCTTGCAGTCGCAGGCCGCGCCAGCGGTGTCGGCTGCGGTGTCGGCTGCGGTGTCGGCCACGGTGTCGCTGCTCGACGTGTCGCCGACGGTGGTGTCGCCGCCAGAGGCGTCGGCCGGGCTGGCGCACGTGCACGCCGAGAAGCCGGTGCCGTCTGCCTTGCAGCTCTGGGCGCCCGCCGCGCCATCGGTGCAGGTGCAGGCTTGGGTCGCGCCGGACACGCAGCTCGGGTCCTGGCCGCACGCCGCGAGGGCGAGCCCGACCGCCAGCGCCACCCAGGGCAGGGCGCCGCGACCAGACGCCATCCCTGCGCCGGCCTGCGGACAAATCCGCGAATTGGCACGTTGATGCTGGCTCATGGCGTTCCCTCCGCCGCGAGCGACGCGGCTGCGCTGGAGGGTAGCGACCGCCCGCGCTGCTGTCGACGAGCGCACGGCGAGCGCGCAGCCGTCCAGGCGAATTGGCGCCCTCAGCCGTCGAGGAAGCCCTTGCCGGCCATGATCTTCGGCACGCAGCGCTCCACCCGATCGCGCTGGGTCGCGGCCTGCTTGGCGCCGCCGACATAGATGACGAAGCTGCGCTGGCGGCCTGGTGTCAACGCGGCGAAGGCTTCCGCTAGCGCGCCGTCGACCGCGAGCCGCTCCTGCAAGGCCTCTAGCAGCTCCAAAGCCTCGTCATCACGCGGGATCTCGATGCCCTCGCGCTCAGCCTCGATCGCGCGCTGCAGCAGGCGCTCGATGGCTGGCTGCAGCGGTCCGATCTCCGCCGCTGCGCGCAGCTTGACGACGCGGACGAAGCGCGAGTTGGGTCCCGGCGGTTCGAGCAGGCCATCGGGGTCAGCGAGCGCGGCGCCGCGGATGAAGGACAGGACGAAGAACTCGTTGAAAGCGCCGAGCAACACCACGTTCTTGCCGCCGAGGGTGTAGCAGGGCGAGCCCCACTTCATCTCCTCGACGAGCTCCGTCGCTTGCAGCAGTCGGCGCAAGGAGACGAGGCCCTCGGCCCAGGTGTGCACCTTGCACGCTGGCGTCTGGTATCGCGGGCAGCGGCCGCAGCCGTCCTGCAGGTAGGAATCTACGCTGGTGTTGTTCATCACCAGACCCGTCCGTTCAGGCGCCAGCGGCGCGCTGGCGGCGGGCCCCAACGTAGCAGCCGGGTGCGCGGCGGGTCTAGCCGACGTCGTCTGGGCGTCGCGAGGCGCTCCAGCTCGAGGTGCGGCGCCCTGGGCATGGCGCGGCCGAGCCTCTACTCGGCGGCGGGTGCTGCGCTACCAGCGCCCGCGGCGGGGGCGGCGTCGGCGCCACCGGCAGC
>SXNM01000365.1 GCA_005777155.1 Pseudomonadota bacterium
CGGTGCAGGGCCGCGTCGAGGCCGCGGTCGCCGCCGCGCTGCCGGCGCTGCAGCCCATGCTGGCCGTGGCGGGCGGCGCGAGGTCGTCACCATGAGCGACGAGAGGACGCCCCCACCGCCCGGCGCCGGCGGCGAAGCACCCGCGGGGTCTGTGACGGTCGGGTACAAGCAGGCCTCGGCGGCCCAGGCCGCCCCAGTGACCGTGAACGTCCTCGGCGAGGGGCAGTCGCCGGGACCGAGCCCAGCTCCGCCGCGCGGTGAGGCGACGGTGTCAGACGAGGCCATCGCTGACGCCATGCAGGCCGCCGCCGCGGCCGCTGCGATCTCCCGCACGCTGTCGGACGCGGTGGCGATTACCAGCATGCCGACCCTCGGCGACTCCAACATCAGCGAGCTGGCGGCAGCGGAGGATCGGGCCGAGACAGGCTCTTGGACCGCCGCGCCGGCGACCTCGCGCGTGGACCCGCCGACCCGCCACGACACGGAGTCTGGTCGGAACCCCGCGCTGCAAGACAAGATTCAGCGCCAGCTCCTCGCCGACAGCGAGCGCAAGGACGACCTGCTCGGCCAGACCGTCGGCGGCAAGTTCGTCATCGAGTCGCGGCTGGGCGCCGGCGGCATGGGCGCGGTCTACCGGGCGCGCCAGGCTGACCTTGGGCGGGCGGTGGCGGTCAAGGTGCTGCTCGATGAGCTCACCGCCAACGACACCCAGGCGCGGCGCTTTACCGTCGAGGCGCTGGCGGTCAGCCGGCTGCGGCACCCCAACACCATCCAGATTCTGGACTTCGGCAAGACAGAGCAGGGTCGCCTCTACATCGCCATGGAGCTGCTGGAGGGGCAGACGCTGCAAGGCGCCATCGCGGCCGACGGGCGGCTCCCTGTGCGGCGGGCGCTGCACGTTTTGGCGCAGGTGGCGGCGGCGCTCGACGAGGCGCACGGCAAGGGCATCATCCACCGCGACCTGAAGCCCGAGAACATCTTCCTGGTGCGCGTCGGCGATGACGCGGACTACGTCAAGGTGCTCGACTTTGGCGTCGCCAAGCTGCGCGACGGGGTCGGCGACGGCCAGGGCACGCTGACCAAGGCCGGCAGCATCTTCGGCACGCCGCGCTACATGAGCCCTGAGCAGGCCTCGGCGCGGCCGGTCGACGCCCGCAGCGACCTCTACTCGCTCGGCGTCATCCTATTCGAGCTGGTGGCGGGTGTGCCGCCTTTCGACTCCGAGACGCCGCTGACCCTGCTGCTGGCGCATGTCAGCCAGCCGGTGCCGCGGCTCACCGCGCGTGCACCTGACGCCGTGGTGCCGCGCGAGGTCGAGGCGCTGATCGACGAGCTGCTGGAGAAAAAGCCGTCGAATCGGCCCGCGAGCGCCGCCGTCCTCCGCGAGCGCTGCTTGGCGCTGGCGGCCGCGCTGCCGGCCGAGTTCGACCGGCTGGTCGACGGCGAGACCGCGGCCAGGCTCGGCGTCGTCGTCGCTGACGCGATGACCGTGGTGATCGACGAGGCGGTCGCGCCAGCGTCGACGCCGACAGTGGCCGGCCAACTCGCGGCGGGCGGCGACCCGGCAGGGGTGAGGCGCGGCGGCGTGGGCGCCCTCGAGTCCGATGGTGAGGCAGGGCGGCCTCAGCGGCGGACGATGGCGCTGGCGGGGCTGGCCCTGGTGGGTGTGGTGGCGCTCGCGGCCCTGGCGTTTGGCGTCCTGCGCAGCGGCGCACCGCAGCCAGCAGCGCAAGTGGCCACAGCGGCGACGGCGACCGCCACCGAGCCAGAGTCCGGCGCGGTCCAAATCGCCATCGGGCTGGTGACGACGCCGGGCGGCGCCAAGGTGCTGGCCCTCGATGACGCCGGCCAGACCGCCGGCCTGCTGGGCGAGACGCCGACCAGCCTCGAGAGGCCGCCTGGGAGCTTGCTGCGGGTGCGGCTGCTGCGCGACGGCTTTGTCTCGCAGGACCAGACGCTGACTTTTGACCGGGCGCGCGAGCTCGTGGTGGCGTTGACGCCGGAGGCGCCGGCGCCGGCGAGGCCTGGATCAACGCCGACCGGGGTAGATGCCGGCGCAGCGAGCGCCGCCGCAGCGGCCGAGGGCGCCCGACCGGCGCTCCGCAAGCCGGCGACGCGGCCTGCCAGTGGCGAGGCGCCGAGTGTGGGCCCAGCCGCCACCGCGGCGCCGACTGACGCCAAGCCGAAGCCCAAGCCCAAACCCGACGATGGCTTGGTCGACGACTTGATGTAGGGCGGACGCGGCGGACGCGGCGGACGCGACGTGACGACTACTTCGGCACCGGCACCACGCAGCGGAAGCCAACGTCATAGTGCCCGGTCTCATAGTTATTGTACGGCACGATTCGGCGCTCGTGTAGGCGAAACGCCGCCGTCGCCGAGCGGGTCCAGTCGCCGCCGCGGACGACGGCATAGTCCGACGGCCCCGTAAAGACGGGATCGAGCGCCGTCGCCCGCTTGCTGTATGTAGAAGAGCGGGTCCCAGGTGTCGAGGACGAACTCGCCGAGGTTGCCGGCGACGTCGCGCAGGCCGTAGGGGCTGACGTCTGAGGGCCGGCTGCCGACGACGCCTGTCTTGAGGCTGCCTTCTGCCCCGCAGGCCGGGGCGCCGGTCTGCGCATCGGCCATCAGCGTCAAGGCGCAGGTCGGCGGCGCCGCGCCCCACGGGAAGATCGGCGTGCTCTGTTTGCACGCCTCGCCGTAGAGCTCACAGCCGCCGCGCGCCGCCTTCTCCCACTCGGCCTCGGTCGGCAGCCGACCGCCGCGCTGGACGCAATGCGCCTTGGCGGCCGTCAGGCCCATGCAGTTCAGCGCCTGGTGGTTGTCCTTGGTCGGGCTCTGAGCGACGCAGCCGGCGCCGGCCCAGGTTTGCACGCACTTCGACTCGGCCATGCAGTGCGCCCACGCCGGCATGCTCACCTCGTCGCGGTCGATCCAATAGGCGCTGGTCGTGATCTCGTGGTAGGGCAGCTGGTAGGGGTGACAATCGCTGCTGCGGGCGGGGTCGCAGCCCATCCAGGCCTTGCCGGCTGGGATCAGGATCATCCCGGGCGCTGGCGGCGCCACGCAAGCGCCGGCGAGGCAGACCTTGGTGTCACCGCAGCCGGCACCGTCGGCGGCGGGGGCGTGGCTGCAGCCCTTGACCGGATCGCAAGACTCGAAGGTGCAGGCGTTGCCGTCGTCGCAGGCGTTGGGACCGAGCGTCGCGCAGGTGCCGGCGGCGGCGCAGCCGAAGTGGCCGTTGCCGTCGGCGCGGGCCAGCCAGGGCTTCAACGTGGCGCCGTCGTCGGCGAGGCCGCCGAGGACCACCCCGCCGTCTTCGAGCCGGGCGATGGCGTCGTGGCTGGCGCTCTGCAAGCTGGCGCCGGCGGAGCTGACCTTCCAGGTCGCCTGGACGACGCCGTTGTGCGCCAGCGGCCGCGCCAGCAGGCTGCCGACCAGCAGCGACTCCGAGCGCGTGGCGGCGACAGCGCGCCCCTCGCTCTAGACGACGCCGCGGTAGCCCTCGGCGGGCGGATCGACCCGGCTCCACAGCAGCGCCCCCGTCGCAGAGAGCGCGGCGACGAAGGGCCGCGTCGGCGGGCCGAGGGCGGCGCCGACCAGCAGCAGCGTGCCGTCTGGCCGCATGGTGGCGCCCCCGATCTCGACGTGGGCCCCAGGCTGCAGCGTGCTCTGCAGCGCCAGCTTGCCGGTCGGCGCGACGCGGCCGAGCCAGAGCGCGTTGGCGAAGGCGCCCGGCGCCGCGGCGAGCGCGCTGACCACCAGGGCGCCGCCGTCGCTGAGGCCCCGCACCCGCGCCCGGCCGCTGATGTTCAAGACGCCGAGCGCGCTGGTCCACACCGGCGCCGGCGCCGGCGAGACACCGGCGTCAAAGGCCGCGGCGATGAAGCGGTGCAACCGCAGCCCGGCCTCGTAGTCGACGAAGAGCGCGTCGCCGTTGGCCGCGAGGTCGATGTCGTGGGCGGCGCCGTCGTTGCTCGGCAGCTTGGCCGGCCAGCTGCCGTACAGGTCGCCGAGCGGTCCGAGGCGCAGCAGCCGGGCGTAGCCGCCGATCTTGGGCTCGACCTCGGTGAGCCCTAGCCAGAGCCCATCACTGGCCGCAGCGCGCAGGGCGACCGGGCCGTCCCCAGCGAGGTTGGCGCCGGCGTGGAGCGGTGGCAGGGCGCGCGTCCAGCTCAGCTCGCCGGCGGCCGAAACGCCGTGGACGACGGTGTGCTTGTTCGTGGCGCGGCCAGCGATGGCGACGACGCCTTCCTGCAGGCCGACGACGCCGGCCAGCGACGTCATCGCCACGTCGAGCGAGGCGCTGTAGAGGCGCGTCCGCTTTCCGGGCTTGCAGGCGCCGCTCTGGCAGGCGCCGTCGAGGTGGCAGCCATCGCCGGGCACGCAGAGCAGGCCGGGCGCCGCCGCCGGGCTGCAGCCCTTCTGCGGATCGCAGGCGTCGGCGGTGCAGGTGTTGCCGTCGATGCAGGCGGCGAAGGCCTTGCCGGCACAGACCCCGGCGCCCTTGCAGCTGGCATGGCCAAAGGCGTCGGTCCGCACCAAGAGCGGTCGCACGCCGTCATCGCCTTCGCTGCCGCCGACGATGATCATGCCGCCGCCAGGCTGCACGGCCATCGCCTGGTAGGTCTCGGCGCGGCCGGCGCCGCCCCACTGCGTTCCACCAGGCGACGCCTGCATGTTGCCGAGGACATCGAAGACGGTAATGAGCCCCGAAGTCTTGGACAGCTGTGGCAATTGCACCGTGGCCGCCAGCCTCACCTCGCCGTCGGCGCCGGCCTCAATGTCGCCGACTGTGCCGGCGATGGCCGCCACGAGCTCGAGCAGCAGCTTGCCGCTGGCGTCGACGCGCATCCCCCACGGCCCGAGCTGCGTCGGCGCTAGGGGGTCGTTTTCGATCGCGCCGCCGAGGAGATAACCGCCGCCCTGCTCCGCCGGCAGGGCATTCACCGCGCGCAAGCCGCCGAGCCCCGGCGTGCCGGAGCTGCGCTGCCACTGCGCCTTGCCCTTGCCGTCGACGGCGGCCAGCCAGCCGCGCTTCTTGCCGTCGACCTCGGCGATCCAACCCGCGACGACGACGCCACCCTCTGCGGCGGCGGCGAGGCCCTGGCCGGCGCGCGCCGTGTCGCCGCTGAGGTCGAGCTGCCAGCTGTCGACGAGCGTCTTGCCGACCGCCCGCAGCAGCCGCGCTCGCGCCTTGCCGCCGACCTCCAGGTGCAGCAGCGCGGTGTGGCCGAGGTCGAAGCTGCCGAGGAGGGCGCGCGGCTCGAGATCGGCCTGCGGGTCGCCGTAGACCTTTTGGCCGATGACGTGGATGGCGGCGCCAGCGCTGCAATCGACGCGGCCACGAGCTGCAGCCTGAGCTCGCTCTCGCTGGTCGCCGCGATACGTCCCGCACCGCCGCGGTGGCTCGCCAAAAGGCCGCCGCGCCACGACAGTCTCGCATCGCGGACGCGGACATCGACGGTGGCGGCGAGCGGGTTGTTGACCCGAATGACCGCGACAAGATCGAGTTGGCCGACCAGCGGGTTCCTAGACTCGACCGCGATGAGGGCGACGACGCGCTCTGCGACTTGTTTGGTCGCGCCGATTGGCAGCGGTTGTGCCATCGTAAGCTGTCCATTCATGTTCCAGTCGGGGCCGAGGCTGGCAGCACCCACCGTCGAGCGCATCCGTGAGGTGAATGCAGTCCGACCACCGAGAATGGCCGCAAGACACGGACTGTCGACTTCCGCCGCTGCGACTTGGACGGAGAGCTTCAACAGCCTTCGAGCCGGCGTGCCACCGACGCAAGCCCGCTGCGCATCGACCTGCAACGGCCGGCAAGACGCGAGTCGAATGTCGCCCGCCACGCCCTCTAGGCAGTCGCCGACCCGAGCGCGGCCCGCGACGACAAGAGTCGCATCCATGCGCAGCACGCCCGCCTCAACGGCGTTGACGTGCAAGGCGGCGATGCTCTGTGGATAGCTGGCGCTAAGGCGGACTGCTCCGCAGCCTGTGCAAGCGACCAGGACGAGCAACAAGCGCGCTGCGCCGGCCACGCGCAGCCGCCCCATTCGCTGCCAACGGCTTGGCACGATGAGGCTCCGGGCCGTTGCAGACCGCCACCAGCGACGCACGGCCCGTGCCACGGTCGCCAGCCGCAAAGTCGCCACCGGCTCCGCAACGGCGGTTCCAGACCGAATGTCTGCGACTCGCCAGTGGCAAGTCGACCGCGTCGTCACGACCGTCTCTCGCTCGTCAACCATCTGCATACCCAGCCAATGCGGGCTCCCCAAGTGGTCAGCGCTTGCCCGCCCGACACCCTATGGAACCGCAACAGCAACCACCAATGCAATGGCATGCGCCGTCGCTAACCCCGATGGCAACGAACCACCAGTCTACCGACGGCCCCATGACGCAGCGCGTCAACGCCCTTGCCATCAGCGCGAGACTGCGTCATCGTCCGCTCGCCCGGCCGGGCCCCGCTGGCCTGGTAACACGCCAAGGACGGCCACCATGTCGCTGCTCGCCACGCCCTTCACCCGCGCCGTCGGCATCGAGGTGCCGCTGGTCTGCGGCGCCATGTACCCCTGCAGCGACGCCGAGTTGGTCGCCGCCGTCAGCGCCGCGGGCGGCATCGGCGTGGTGCAGCCGATGGCCTTCGCCTTCGTCCACGGCCGCGACCTCCGCACCGAGCTGCGGCGGGTGCGCTCGCTCACCGACAAGCCGATCGGCATGAACATCATCCTTGAGAAGACCGCCAAGGCCTACGAAGATCGGGCGCGGATCTGGCTCGATGTCGCGCTGGAGGAGGGGGTCCGCTTCTTCGTCACCGCCCTCGGCAAGCCCGACTGGGTGGTGAAGCGGGTCCACGCGGCCGGCGGGCTCGTCTATCACGACGTCACCGAGCGCAAGTGGGCAGAGCGCGCGCTGGCCGAGGGCGTCGATGGCCTCATCGCCGTCAACGACCGCGCTGGCGGCCACGCCGGGCGCCGCCCCGCCGCCGCGCTGCTGGCTGAGCTCAGCGACCTCGGCGTGCCCGTCGTCGGCGCCGGCGGTGTCGGCAGCCCTGGGGAGTTCAAGGAGATGCTGGGCATGGGCTACGCCGCCGTGCAGCTCGGCACCCGCTTCATCGCCAGCGCCGAGTGCAAGGTGCACCCGTCCTACAAGGACGCCATCGTGCGCGCCAGGGCCTCCGACATCGTCCTCACCGACAAGATCAGTGGCGTGCCCGTGGCAGTGATTCGCACCCCCTACGTCGACAAGGTAGGCACCAAGGCCGGCCCCATCGCCCGTCGGCTGCTGCAGCACCCGCGCGCCAAGCACTGGATGCGCACGTATTACGCGCTGAATTCAATCTGGTCGCTGCGGCAGAGCATCAAGCGCGCCAACCCCTACAAAGACTACTGGCAGGCCGGCAAGAGCGTCGAGCACATCGAGGCCGTCGAGTCCGCGGGCGACATCGTGCGCTCCTTCGCCGCCGCCGCGCAGTAGAGCCGAGCCGCCCCGCCTAGCCCCGCGCCAGCCACGCCGCACGCATTAGGGCCAACCAGCCGCCGATGAGCAGCAGCCCACCCACCGGCGTCACCAAGCCGCCCTTGCGGGCGCCGGTCAGCACCAGCCGGGAGACGCTGCCAGAGCACACCGCCACGCCGGCGGCGAAGAGCCAACCGGCCTGATCGGCGGCGCGCGCGACGTCGGGGCGCCCCTGGCCGCCCGCAAAGGCGATGAGCAGGCCCACCGCGAGCAGCACGACGGCGTGGATCAGGTGGTACCTAGCGGCGGTCTCAAAGACCTCCAGCTGGCGGGCGTCGACGCGGTCGCGCAGTCCATGGGCCCCAAAGGCGCCAAAGGCGACGGCGAGGGCGCCAAGTCCGGCGCCGAGGGCGGTCCAGTTCATCAGGGTCCATCCCGGTCAGCGAGGAGCGGCGCTGCCAAGGGCGGGCGGCCGACCCGCGGCGCGGGCCCGAGGATGCTAGCGCCACGACGCAGCGGCGACCAGCGCCGAGGTCCAGGCGCGTCAGCGAGGGCATCGTGGTGTACGCTGTGGTCGAGGCGGCGCGGTCGCCGCGCGTCTTCTGGGTACTTTGGGGGCAACGATGAGCGCCGGACCCAGCTGGAAGTTCAGGATGCTGGCGCTCGCCAGCGGGCTCATGCTGCCACCCATCGAGAGCGCAGGCCCGCTGAGAGCGCGACAACAGTTTTCCAAGGCGACGCGGGGCCTGAAGATCCTCGTCGGTGTGCGGCCGGCGCTTGAGGCGACCACCGATGAGCACATCGCCGGTGTGGCGGTGCGGCGGTATCGGCCGGCCCATCCAGCCAAAGGGACCATCGCGTTCTTCCATGGCGGCGGCTGGATGCTGGGCGACATCGAGGCCTACGACACCCTCGCGGCGACGCTGGCGGCAGAGACCGGCCACGAGGTGGTGTCGGTGGAGTACAGGCGCGCGCCGGAGCACCGCTATCCAGCGGCCATGCAGGACTGCCTTGCCGTGACAGAGGAGCTGCTGAAGGCGGGGCGCGTGGCCGTCGTCGGTGACAGCGCGGGTGGCAACCTGGCGGCGGCGGTGGCGCAGCGGACCGCCGTCGCGGCCCAAGTGCTCTTCTATCCCGTCGTGGACTGTGCCGAAGAGCGGCCCTCCTACGCAGAGTTCGGGCGCGGCCACCTCCTGACTGCAGAGAGCATGCGCTACTTCCGGCGCGAGTACGTGCCCGAAGCGGATCGACGCCGTGAGCCCGGCGCCTCACCGCTCCTCGCCGCCTCGCTGGCTGGCTGCCCGCCGGCCTACGTCGCCGTCGCGGCGTGCGACGTGCTGCGTGACGAAGGCGTCGCCTACGCCGAGCGCCTCACCGCGTCGGGCGTGGCCGTGACGTTGGACGAGGTACCTCGGACCCTTCACGGCTTCGTCTCTCTTCTCGGCCTGCGCGAGGCACGAGAGACGCTGGGGCGCGCTTCGAGGTGGCTGCGCGTCCAACTGGCGGAACATGCCAGCGCGTGAGCCAGACAGAGGACGTACCGCGCCTTAGTCCCTGCGCGCGTCAAAGCGCTCGCCGTGGGCGCGCCGCAATCGCCGCAATCGCCGCAATCGGCCCGGAGGTCCAAGCCGCATGGAGTCCGCCGCCCGCCCGCAAGCATCCACCGCCGTGCCCCTGGAGGCGCTCGACAAGGCGTGCCTCGCCGCCAGCGACGAGGAAGCCGGCCTCTCCAACGCGCCGACGTGGCGCCTCGAGCTGACGGGCGAGGTGCCGGCAGAGGCGCTGCGGCGCGCGCTGGCCGGCCTCATCGTCGCCTGCCCCTCGATCGCCGCCACGGTGGTCGCCCTGGATGGCCCGCCGGCCCGCGCCCGGCGCTTCGCCTACCGCATGCCAGCGCTCGTCGCGGACCCGGATGACGTCCCGCATGCGCTCCTCGACGCCATCTTGACGCTGCACCCCGCCGAGTCGGCAGCGGAGCGCGCAGGCCGACCGAGGGCGCCGGGCGACGACGCCAGCGAGCCCGAGACGGCGCTGCCCGCGGTCGAGCGCAGCGGCGACGACGCCCTCGGCCAGCGCATCTGCGACCGCTTCCTCGACCTGACGCTGGGCCCAGGCCTGCGCCTCGACCTGCGCCCGCGGCCCGGCGGCGCGACGCTGTGGCTGCAGCAACACCATGCGCTGGCCGATGGAAGGGCCTTCATCGCGCTGCTCGAGCGCCTCTTCGCGCTGCTCGACCCCTGCCTGCGCGGCGAGGCGATCGCGCCAGCGCTGCTGCAGCCGATGCACCGCCAACCCGAGCTGGCGGCGCTGCGCATCGCTCCGTGGCGGCGGCGCTGGTGGACCCTGCGCGGCGCGCTCCTCTACCTGCGCGGCGCCTTCAAAGCCACCGTGGCGCCGCTCGACGCCCTCTCGCAGAACGTCGGCGTCGACTACCGCGGCAGCAACCGCACGCTGCACCTGGCCATCCCGGCCGAGCGCCTGCAGGCCCTGCGGGCGCGCGCCGAGGCCGCCGGCGCCAACCTCCACGCCGGGCTGCTCGCCGCCTGGACGCGGGCCAGCGCGGCGCTGTCCGCCGAGCGCGGTCAGCCGGTGCGGCGCCTGATGCTGACATCGATCGTCGACCTGCGACCGCGCGCCGCCCCGGGCGAGGCGGGCTTCGAGTCGTTCGCCAACCACCTCGGTTGGACCCTGCCGGTCGCCGATCTGCGTCGAACGCCGGACGCTGGGCGCCTGGCGGCGGCGCTGCACGGCCAGATGCGGCGCCAGCTGGCGGCAAACGAGCCCTGGCAGCGCGCCCTCTTCGAACGCTTGGGGGTGCTTGCGCTGCCGCTCGCCGACCTGCGCAAGATGCTGTCGGCGCCGCGGAGCGCGGTGGTGCAGCTCAACGTCTCCAACGTCCTGGCGCTGCCGATCCCCCCGCTGCGCGCCGTCGACGTCGAGGTGCGCAAGGTCCGCATCACGACGCCGGTGGCGCCACGCTACGGCGCGCTGCTGACCTTGACCCGCTTCGGCGCCGAGACCTGCTGCAACGTCAACGTGAAAGCGTCGGCGCTCAGTGACGAGGCGGCAGAGCGGCTGGTCGCGCTGCTCGCCGACGAGCTGGGGCTCGAGCCGCGCTCCTGACCGAGGGCCCAGCTCGGCCCGATCGGCGTCGCCCCTTGGCGGCGGTGGGCCTGACGGCCTAGCATGGTGCTGGACGCCGCGGGTGGTCGCCGGGAGCGCGCGATGACAGAGACGATCTTAATCGTCGACGACGAGCCCGACATCGTGCGGGCGCTCGACTACTCGTTGCGTCGCGAGGGCTTCCACACCCGCCTCGCCTACGACGGCCGCACAGCGCTGCAGCTGGCGCAGGGCGATCCGCGACCGGCGCTGGTGCTGCTCGACCTGACGCTGCCCGACATCTCCGGCGGCGAGGTCTGCAGACGCCTGCGCGCCGAGGCCGCGACGCGCGACCTGCCTGTGGTGATGCTGACGGCGCGGGGAGAGGAGCTCGATCGGGTGCTTGGGTTCGAGGCCGGCGCCGACGACTACGTGGTCAAGCCCTACAGCACGCGCGAGCTGGTCCTACGCCTGCGGGCGGTGCTGCGCCGTGGCCGATCGCCGAGCGACGACGCCGCTGCCACCCTGGCGCCGCTCGAGCATGGCGCCCTGCGCATCGATCGCCAGGGCCACCGGGTCGTGGTCGGCGAGCGTGAGCTGCACCTGACCGCGATCGAGTTCCGCCTCCTGGTGACCCTGATCGAGCGCGCCGGCCGGGTGCAGTCGCGCGAACAGCTCTTGGCCGACGTCTGGAACTACGCGCCCGACGTCACCACCCGCACGGTCGACACCCACGTCAAGCGCTTGCGCCAGAAGCTCGAAGACGCCGCCCCGTTGGTCGAGTCGGTGCGCGGCGTCGGCTATTGCGTGCGCGCCACGGCGCAGGGCGCGCCGGACAAGGCGCCGTGAGCGTGGGACGGGGCGGGTCCCTATTGGGCGGTGAAGCTGGCGGCGGTGGTCACTTGCAAGCGCGGCTCTTGGCGGTGCTGCACGCCCTCGACGACGCCGTGCTCGCGGTCGAGGCCGACGGTGCCTTGGTGCTGGCCAACCCGGCGGCGCGGCTGCTGCTGGACCTCGACCCCGACGATGGCAAAGGCCCGCTGCTCGACCGGGTCCGGCTACCAGCGCTGCACGACGCCATCACCGCCGCCCTCGCCGGTCAGGCGGTGGCGCGCGACTGCGAGCTGCCCGGCCCGCCGCGTCGGCGCCTGCACCTGCGCGCCGCGCCGATGCCCGACGGCGGTGCGTTGGCGATGCTGCACGACACGACCCGCCTCGAACGGCTGGAGCGGGTGCGCCGCGACTTTGTGGCCAACGTCAGCCACGAGCTGCGGACCCCGGTCACCATCATCAAGGCCAGCGCTGAGTCGCTGCTCGACGGCGGGCTGGAGGACGGCGAGGCTGGCCGGGACTTCGTTCAAGCCATCGCCCGCAACGCCGATCGCCTGGCGGCGCTGGTCGGCGACCTGCTCGACCTCGGGCGCATCGAGTCCGGGCGATGGGCGCTCGCCCGGGCGCCGCTCTCCCTGCGCGGCGCGGCGGTCGCGGCGTCGCAGTCGCTGGCCCCAGCCGTCGCCGCCGCCGGCTTGCAGGTGCAGATCGACGTCAACCCAGAGCTGGTCGCCTACGCCGACGCCCGCGCCACCGACCAGGTGCTGGTCAACCTGCTGCAGAACGCCATACGCCACAGCCCGCGCGGCGCCGCAATCCACGTCTGTAGCCGCGAAAACGACGGCGCGTTGGCGCTGGAGGTGCGCGACTTCGGCCCTGGGGTGCCGCTAGCGCTGCGGGAGCGGCTCTTCGAGCGATTCTACCGCTTGGACGCAGGCCGCGGCCGCGGCCACGACGGCGGCGAGGTCGGCGTCCGCAGGGCGCTCGGCGGCTCGGGCCTTGGCCTGGCGATCGCCCGCCACTTGGTCGCGGCGATGGGCGGCGAGATCGGCGTCTCCGACCCAGTCGACGGCGGCGCTGGCAGCTGCTTCGCCTTCTCTCTGCCGCGCCACGAGTCGGTGCTGGCGCCTGCCAAGGGGTCAGCACGACCCGCTGGCGGAGAGGGGAACGGCGCGATGGCGCCGAGCGAGATGCCACGACGGCGGCCGCTGCGGACCGCGGCAGGCGCTGGCGTCGCGCATGGCGGCGGCGGTGGGCAGCACGCCGGCGCGGGCAGCGGCGCGGCGGCGACCGATGAGACCATCAACGCCGAGGCGCGCATCTTGGCGCTGCGGCCCGAGGTCCAAGAGCTACGCCGCCAGCTCTTGCGGATGGCCGGCCGCGTCGAGGAGATGATCGGCAGCTCGGTCCGCGCCATCGTGTTGCACGACCTCGACTTGGCGGCCCGCACCATTGACGCCGACGCTGCGGTCAACCGCGATGAATTGGCCGCGGACGCGCTCTGCCTGCGCTTGCTGTCGCAGCCTGACGGCGCGCGCGACGCCGTCGAGCTGCGTTTCGTCACCCGGGCCCTGAAGATGGTGACCGACCTCGAGCGCATCGCCGACATCGCCGTCAACATCTGCGAGCGCGCGCCGTTGCTGATCGACCGCAGCTGGCTCGGCGAGGCTGACACCATCGAGGCCATGGCCGGCCGCGTGCAGACGATGGTGCGCGACGCCATGGACGCCTTCGTCGCCGTTGACGTCGCGCTGGCGAGCGCCGTCATCGAGCGCGACGAGGAGGTGGATGCCCTCTACCACGCCTTGTCGCGGCGGCTCATCGCGGCGATGGCCAGCGACGCCCAGTGGGTCGAGACCGGCATTCACCTGCAGGCGGTGGCGAAATTCCTCGAGCGCATCGGCGACCACGCCACCAACCTCGGCGAGCAGGTCATCTTCATGGCCCGCGGCGACGAGGTACGGCACGCCGGCGTCAGGACCTGACGCCCGCCGCCCGCAGCGCCCGGCCGATTTCGCGCGAGAAGCCCTGCCAAGCGTGCAGCCGCGGCAGATCGCGCTCGGCCAGCGTGGCGAGCCCCGCCCGATCGACCTCGACGGCGACGCCGCCCGGGGCCTCGACCGAGGGCAGCAGGACCGCGGCGTGCGACGGATCGAAGGCCGGGCGCAGGCGCAGGCCGCCGCCGGTCAGGCGCTCCGTGGCGGCAGACAGCCTAAGCCTCTCGAGCGCCAAGCGCCCGGCGAGGTAGCGGCGCCACGCTGAGGCGCTGGGCAGCGTGGCGGCCGTGTCGAGGCCGAGACCGGCGCAGAGGCGGGCGCTCAGCTCTGCCAGCGCCTCGACCGGCGCCGCGCTGGCCACGACGGCGACCTGGCCCGAGGCGACGGTCGAAGGCGGCGGCAGCGGCGCCATCGCCAGCACCAGCCGGGGCGAGCCGCTGACGACCACGAGGCCGGGCGGGGCACCGTCTTTGACGGCCACCACGAGGGCTTCGACCTCCAGCCCGGGTGTCGTGGCGGTCGGCGCGAGGCGCAGGCGGAGGGCGACGCGGCGGGCGTGGGAGTCGGCGACGACCCCGACGTGCCAAGGCGCGAGGTCGAGGGCTGCGAGGCGCTGGCGGAGGCCGTCGGCGACGGCGCGGCCTTGTGGGTCGCGGGCCTCGAGGCTGGCGGCGTCGACACCGACGAGCTCTTGGTCGCCGTAGAGCGAGAGGTATTGCCAAGGCACGCCGGTGCAGCGAGGGCGAAAGACACAGGCCTCACACGCCGCGACGTGCGTACGGTCGCTGGCCTGGAAGGTGTATTTGTCCTGCGCGCCCTGGCCATCTTGCGGATCGGCGGTGAAGGTGACGGTCGGTTCGCCGCCGTGGGCGATGCGGTCGGCGCGTTCGGGCAGCACACAGAAGGGCAGGTGCGTCAGCGCGACGTCAAAGTCGGGTCGCCGCGCTTCGATGCGGTCGAGCAGGGCGCGCACGGCCGGCGCGACGTCGCGAAAGCGCGGCAGAATCGCGCGCATCCAGCGGGCGCTCCGTTCGCCGGCGCTGACAGGGCGCACCATGTCGACGCAGAGCTGGGCGACGCCGGTGTCGAGGACGAGGTCGGCGAGCAGCGGCAGGGAGGGCACGGCGCCCGCCGAGAGGCAGACGTTGACCTCGACGCGCTGCCCGGCGGCCTGCAACAGTCCAAGACCGTGGACGATCTTGGCGTAGGCGCCGCGGTTGGCGACGGCGGCGTCGTGGCTCTCGGCGTCGCCGCCTTGCACGCTGACGCGCCAGGTAAAGCGGCCCATCGCGAGGGCGGCCTCAAGCCAGCTGCGGTCGCCGAAGCGGGCGCCGTTGGTGAAGATGGTGATCGACTCGAAGCCCAGGCGCTGGGCGGCGGCGAGGCTGGGCAGAAAGCTCGCCTGAACAGTCGGTTCGCCGCCGAGGAAGGTCAGGCGCCGCACGCCGCTCGCCGCCGCCGCGACGAGGACGGCCTCAACGCGCGCCGCCTCAACGGGCTGCGCCAAGCCGCGCTCCGTGAGCTGGCCGCTGGCACAGAACACGCAGCGATTGTTGCAGAAATGACCGAGCTGCACCTCCACGGCGCGCACCCCGCCCTCGGCGCGGACGTCGGCGGACACAGCGGTGCCGGCCTCGTCGCCCGCCCCTGGGCCGAGCAGCGCCGCGACCACATCGGCGGTGGCGGCCTTGGCCTTGGGATCGGCGTGGTGAGGCAGCGCGGGGTCGCGTTCGGCGTCAGCGACAGGCGGCGGCGGACGGGCCATGGGCGGCGGAGCTCCTGCGGCGGCGGTCGCCTGTGCCGCGACAGCTTGCCGGGCTGGCGCTCGCCTGTCACCGTACAGTGCTCGCCTGGCACCGTACCGCGCTCGCCTGTCGCCTCACCGCTGAAGTGTCGCGTCGGCGCCGAGTCAGCGGGCGGGCGCGGTCCTGCCATCGCGGCCCGGGACGCTGGCTTCTCGCCGATTGCTTGGGCAGGCAGCAGCGTGTATCCAAGAGGTATGTCGACGCCGACCCGCCGCCGCCTGCTGCAGCTCCTTGGCGCAGCCGGCGCCAGCGCCGCTTGGCCTCTGCCCAGCGCGCTTGGCGCAACGCAGGGCGATCGCGCAGCGTCCGGCGAAGCCCAGTGCCGCGGCAGCCTCATCGGGATGAGCCGCATGCGGCTCAAGGGCGGGCGCGAGCGCTTCGCGGTGGTGCGCATCGACCTTCACGAGCGGCCACTGCGGGTGCGACCGATCGCGGTGCCGTTCTACGGCCACGGCGTCGCCTTCGACCCCCGCGATCCCGGCCGGGCGCTTGTCTTCGAGAAACACGGCCCCGGATGCTGCGAGGTCGATCTGCGCCGCGGTCACATGGTGCGGCAGGTCGAGGCGTCGGCGGGCTGCCAGTTCTACGGTCACGGCGCCTTCAGCCCCGACGGCGCCCTGCTCTACTGCACCGAGACCGAGATGGCCGGCGGCACCATGCGGGGCCTCATCGCCGTGCGCGACGGTCGCAGCCTGCAGCTTCGCGGCGAGCTGCCGAGCCACGGCGCCGCGCCGCACGACCTGCTCCTCTGCGACAAGGGCCGCGTGCTGGTCGTCGGCAACGGCGGCGGGTCGCCGGCGAGCGGCCGCGTGCCCAACGTCGCCTGGGTCGCGACCGACAGCGGGGTGATGCTGTGGCGCCAGACGCTCGACGACCCGGGCGTCACCGCCGGCCACCTCGCCCTCGCTGACGACGGCGCCGGCCAGATCGTAGCGGTGGTTTCCGCGCCGCGCGACGGCCTCGACCTCGCCTCACCGAGCGTCCACGGCGGCGTCGGCCTGGCCCGGCGCGACCCTGCGGCACCTGCGGCACCGGCGGCACCGACGTCGACGGCAGCGCAGGCGCGGGTTTTTCGCGACCCCATCGCCGCCAAGATGCGGGGCGAGACGCTGTCGCTGGCGCTGCTGCCGGGCGGCCTCGTCGCCGCCACCAACCCCGAGGGCGACCTCATCACCGTCTGGGAGCTTCGCAGCGGCAAGCTCCGCAGCGGCCACGACACCTTTGGCCGACCGCGCGGACTCAGCCTCGATCGCACGGGCCGCTGCCTCGCGCTCAGTCACGGCGCCGACGCCCGCCTCACGCTGCTCGACCCACAGAGCCTGAAGGCGCTGCCGGGCGCCTCTCTGGAACAGGCGTGGATCAGCGGCTCCCACCTCGCGGTCTGCGACCTCGGCGGCTAAACGTCGGGGTCGCTGTGCGAGATGACTGCCGGTCGTCTGCCTTAGGCCTCAGCCATCGTCGTCACCCGCCGCGCCGCCTTCTGGCGCTCAACGGCGTGCCGCACCTTGTCGGCGAGGGAATTGACGTCGCGCAGCCCGACCAGCACGAGCTGGTGGTCGGTGCGGTCGCTCGAGATGAGGACCAGCCGGCCAAAGCCGAGGACGCGCTCGGCGAAGGGCTCCTCGACCACGATGTCTTGCACGCGGTAGAGCTCGAAGTAGTCGGTGCGCTTGGTGAAGATGCCGACCTTTCGCACCACGCGCTGGTCAGTGACGCGCACGTGCAGCGACAGCGACTGGGCGTAGAACCAGAGCCAGCCGAGGCCCACCGTGACCACGGCGACCAGCCACCGCCACAGCGAATGGAGGGCCGGGACGCGCCCCTCGTGCAGGGTGGCCTCGGCTTCGGGGTCGGCGAAGCGCGCCTCGGTGCGGCGGGTCGCTGCTGGTTGCTCGCTTGCTGTCTCCTCGGACTCGCTCATGGCCACCTCCTTGCGCTCACCGGCGCCGATCGTACCCTGGCGCGACCGTCGGCGCCAGGAGCCGAGGGACCATCGCCCAGCGTCCACCGTCGGCGTCTGCGGCCAGTTCCGGGTGCGTCTGTGGCGCCATCGGGCGCAGAGTGAGCCGATGAGCGACCCGATCTCCGACTGGTTCCGCTTCGACAACAGCGCGTTGCGCGACCTCCCCGGCGAGGCTTCCGGGCGCCCACATCGCCGCTTCATCCCCCACGTCTGCCTGTCTCGCGCCGAGCCGACGCCGGTTCGCGGCCCGACCCTGCGTGTCTGGGTGCCAGAGGTCGCGGAGCTGCTCGGCGTGCCGACCTCGCCCGACACCGCGGCGCGGGCCGCCCTCGGCGCCGCCTTCGCCGGCAACACGCGGCTGGCCGGCAGCGAGCCCTTCGCCACCCGCTACGGCGGCCACCAGTTTGGCCACTGGGCCGATCAGCTCGGCGATGGCCGCGCCATCAGCCTCGGCGAGGTCTGCGTGGCGGCGACATCGACCGATCCCGACGCCCCAGCCGCGCGGCGCTACGAGCTCCAGCTCAAGGGCGCCGGGGTCACGCCGTACTCCCGCGGCGCCGAC
>SXNM01000366.1 GCA_005777155.1 Pseudomonadota bacterium
CGGCGTCGCCGCAACCCACCGCGATCTCGACAAGATGGTGCGCGACGGCGGCTTCCGCGAAGACCTGCTCTACCGTCTGCGCGTCGTCGACATCCAGGTGCCGCCACTGCGGGCGCGCCTGCCAGACCTCGAGCTGCTCTGCGATTACTTCTTGCAGCGCAACCGCGACGCCAGCCTCGGCCACGTTCGCCGCATCACCAAAGGGGCCATGCAGCGCATGCGGACCTACGCCTGGCCGGGCACCGTGCGCGAGCTGGAGACCTTCCTCAAGAGCGCCTGCCTCTTCGCCGAGGGCGACACGCTGGATGTGCCCGACGTCGAACCGCTGCTCGAGCGCGCTAGCGGCACCGCTATGCGCCGCACCGGCCTTGACGTCGAGGTGGCTGCAGCGCCAGAGGGCACGCTGGCAGACATCGAGCGCGCCGCCATCTTGGCCCGCCTGGAGCGCCTGCAGGGCAACAAACGGCAGGCGGCGGAGTCGCTCGGCATCGATCGCAGCACCCTCTACCACAAGCTGCGGGCGTATGGACTGGCCGGCGATGCCAGCTGAGCTCCGGCGCCCAGTCGCTCGCGCTGGCGTCCCCTTTGGCCTGCTGACGCTGTACGAACGCGTTGCGTTGGGGCCGCGGGCAGAGGTGTATCGCGCCAAACTCGGCCGCCAGACGGTCGCCTGCAAGCGGCTGCTGCCCCACCTCGTCGACGACGCCGACGCCCGCGAGCAGCTGCAGACCGAGGTCGCGATCCTGCGAGCGGTGCCGCCCGGCGCTGGTGTGGCGCCCTGCGTCGCCGACGACGCCTTCGGCGCACGGCCCTGGCTGGCGACGGGCTGGACCGCTGGCTTGCCGCTCAGCACGCTGATCGACGCCCTGGAGGACGCCGCCGCCGACAAACGGTCGCTGGCTGTGGCGCGCAGGCAGGCGGTCTGTGGCCTCTGGCGCGCGCTGTGTCGCCTGCACGCCGCGGGCTGGATCCACGGCGACATCTCCGCCCGCAACGCGCTGTGCTGCCGCGATGGCCGGGTCGTACTGATCGACCTCGCCGCGGCGATGCCAACCTCGGCCGCTGGCAGCCCGCCGCGCAGCCGGGGAACGGCCCGCTACGCTGCGCCCGAGGTCGCGAGTCAGCGGCGGCTGCTGCCGGCAAGCGACGTCTTTGCCGCGGCCGCCTTGAGCGCGCGACTGTGGCCTGCGGACGACCCGGAGGCGGCTGCATTCCTGGCGCAGCTGCACGCAACGCAAGGCGACGTGGCGTCGCGGCCGACGGCGTCGGCCATCGCGGCAGCCGCGCAGAGAGCCCAGCGCGCGGCCGGCGCAGGCAGACCGGCGACCTTGGCGGCGCTGCGGGCTGTCATCGTGGGGCAACGGGACGGGCGAAGGGTCGGGCGGTCGCTGGCGCAATGCGCGACGCCCAGCCCGACAAGCGATGCGCATGCCGAGCCGAGCGCCGTGGAGGAGCCGCATACCCCGCCCGACGATCCGACCGCGACGCGGGTCATTGAGGGCGGCTGGACCGCCTTCGCCGCATGGACGGCAGCCGGCGATGCGGCGGCCGCCGGCCAGCGGCGAGGTGCGCGCTAATCGGCCAGTCGCGCCGCCAAAGTCATCTCGCGGTCGCCCGATGGTGTCAAAGCGCATGCAGGCGCCGCCGAACTCTGCTACCATGCGCGCTAGGTCGGGCATCCACGATCCCCTCCCGGCCGGCAGGTGCGCATGGTTGGCGTCGCTTCCCCACCCATGCGCCAGGGAGGGGGCTTGCGTTGGCTAGAGATTTCAACAGGCTTCGCCTGTAATTGTCGCTGTATCGGCTGCCACTCCTGTAGCGCCGCTTCGGCCGACCAGATGTCGCTAGCAGAGGTGCAGGCTTGGCTGCTGCGTGGGCGACGCGGCGGAGCGCGCCACGTCTGGCTGTCGGGCGGCGAACCGACCATTCGCAAAGACTTCTTAGCCACGCTGCGCGCCGCCCGCGCCGTCGGCTACGAGCGCATCAAGGTGCAGTCCAACGGCATGATGTTCGGCTACTCCGAGTTCACGCGGCGCGCCCTCGACGCCGGCATGAACGAGGTCAACCTCCTGCTCAAGAGCCTGGACCCCAAGATCCACGACGGCCTCAACCGCACACCGGGGAGCTTCGCCGCCCTCGACCGAGGCCTCTGCCAGCTAGAGGCCGCCAAGGCCGCGGGGAGCCGGCTGCTGCTTGAGGGCGACATCTTGGTGACCAGTCGCAACAGCGGCGAGCTGGTGGAGCTGGTGGAGCACTATGCGGCGCGCGGCCTGACCCACTTCAACCTGTGGCTTTTCAGCCTCGTCGACCAGGGCGACCGCGATCTCCGACGCCTGGTGCCGCGCATCAGCGACCTTCGCCCGACCATGGAGGCTGCCTTCGATCGCGCCCTGGCCCTTGGCTGCACGCTGGTCTCGCTCAACACCCCGGCCTGCATGATCACGCCGTCGCGCTGGCAGGCGCTCTTCGACGCCAGCGGCATGGACTTGATGGTGGTCAACCCCGGCGGGCGATCGTTCATGCTGCAAGACTCCAGCATCGAGCATGGCGTTTTTGTCGAGTCCTGCGGCACGTGCAGCGTGCGCGCGGTCTGCCACGGGATGCGCCAGGACTACCTCGACGTTCACGGCGCTGCGGAGCTGGTGCCTGTCACGCCCGAGGCCGCCGCCGGCTTCGACCCGCGCGGCAGCGTCCTCGACCTGCCTGCCCCTGCGCCTCGTTGACGAGTCCATGGCGAGGGCCGGGCTGCGTCCCGGAGCGCCAGATTGCGTCGCCACGCGGCCCTGCCCTATCGTCGCGGCCCAACGCGCGCTCTGCCTCGCGCGAGGCCCGCCGACCCCGATGAGGTTCTGATGCCCGACAGCCCCTTCCGACGGCCCGAGCCGGACCCCGACTTCCCGGCGCTGGAGCGCGAAGTGCTCGCGCTGTGGGACCAAAAGGACGTCTTTCGTCGGAGCGTTCGCGGCGAGCGCACCTTCGTCTTTTACGATGGGCCGCCCTTTGCGACGGGCCGCCCGCACTATGGCCACCTGCTCGCCGGCACGCTCAAGGACATCGTGCCGCGCTATTGGACGATGCGTGGCTATCGCGTCGAGCGACGCTTTGGCTGGGACACCCACGGCCTGCCGGTCGAGATGGAGATCGAGAAGGACCTCGGCCTGCACGGCCCGCGCGACATCGAGGCCTTCGGCATCGGCGCGTACAACGAGGCGTGCCGCAGCATCGTCCTGCGCTACACCGGGGAGTGGCGCGAGGTGGTGCGGCGCATGGGCCGCTGGGTCGACTTCGACAATGACTACAAGACCATGGACCGCTCCTTCATGGAGTCGGTGTGGTGGGTTTTTCGCGCGCTCTGGGACAAAGGCCTCGTCTACCAAGGCCACAAGGTCATGCCGTACTCGTGGCGGCTTGGTACGCCGTTGTCCAACTTCGAAGCCAACATGGACTACCGGCGGGTGCAGGATCCCGCGCTGACGGTGCGCTTTCCCATCGTCGACGCCGGCGCCACGGGCCTCACCGAGCTGGTCGGCGCCTCGCTGCTGGCCTGGACGACGACACCGTGGACGCTGCCCAGCAACGTCGCGCTCTGCGTCGGCGCCGACATCTCTTACGCTCTGGTCGAGCGCGACGACGAGCGCCTGCTGCTCGCCGAGCCGCTGCGCGAGAAGGTCGTCGGCGCCGACGCGCGTGTCCTTGGCCACTTCCCCGGCGCGGCGCTCGTCGGCCTGCGCTACGCCCCGATCTTTGACGTCTTCGCCGATCTGCACGGTGAGGGTGCGTTCGTCGTGGTCGCCGACGCTTACGTCACGACCGAGGACGGCACCGGCGTCGTTCACCAGGCGCCGGCGTTCGGCGAGGACGACCACCGGGTCTGCAGCCGCGAGGGGTTGCCGCTCTGCGACGCCACCGATCTCGAAGGCCGCTTCCGCAGCGATCTCCAGAGTATCGCTGATGGCAAGGTGGCGCGGATGCTGGTCAAGGACGCCGACAAGGTGCTGATCGCCGACCTCAAGGCGCGCGGCCGCGTCTTCCACCAGGCCACCATCGACCACGACTACCCGTTCTGCTGGCGATCGGGCACGCCCCTGATCTACAAGGCGATCTCGACTTGGTTCGTCCGCGTCACCGCGCTGCGCGAGCGCATGGCCGCGCTCAACGCGACGACGCGCTGGGTCCCGGACTACGTCGGCCACAAGCGCTTCGGCAATTGGCTCGAAGATGCCCGCGATTGGGCGATCTCTCGCAACCGCTACTGGGGCACCCCGCTGCCGA
The DNA here is from genome assembly GCA_005777155.1 of Pseudomonadota bacterium. Lineage (GTDB taxonomy): Bacteria > Myxococcota_A > UBA9042 > UBA9042 > UBA9042 > SXNM01. The sequence goes on from SXNM01000366.1 coordinate 4,273, forward strand.
TCTGGGTCTGCGGCGCGTGCGGTGATCGCGAGGTGTTCGGCGACGCCGAGGCGCTCTTGCAGCGGGCGCGCGGCGCCGGGCACGCCCTGCCCGATGGCCTGCCCGACTTGCACCGCCACCACCTCGACGGCCTCACCTGGGCCTGTGGCTGCGGCGGCGGCGAGAAGCGGCGGACGCCTGAGGTGCTTGACTGCTGGTTCGAGTCGGGCTCGATGCCCTACGCGGAGCACCACTACCCCTTCGAGAACAAAGACTTGGTCGAGGCCCACCTGCCCGCCGACTTCATCGCCGAGGGCCTCGATCAGACGCGCGGCTGGTTCTACACGCTGCTGGTGCTCTCGACGGCGCTGTTCGACCGGCCGGCTTTTCAAAACGTCATCGTCAACGGCCTGATCCTCGCCGAGGACGGCCAGAAGATGAGCAAGCGCCTGAAGAACTACCCCGATCCAGCGGAGATCCTCGAGCAGTACGGCGCCGATGCCTTGCGGGCGTTCCTCATCGACTCACCGGTGGTGCGCGCGGAGCCGATGCGCTTCTCGGAGCGCGGCGTGCGCGAGGTCGTGCGCTCCGTGCAGCTGCCGCTCTGGAATACCTACAGCTTCTTCGCCACGTACGCCGTCGCCGACGGCTGGAAACCGCCCGCGTCGCCGAGCCCGCTGGGGGAGCGCGCGCTGCTCGATCGCTGGCTGCTCAGCATGACGCAGTCGCTGGTCGCCGACGTCCACCGGGCGATGGAGGGCTACCGGCTCTACGACGTCATCCCGCGCGTGCTCGGCTTCATCGACCATCTGACCAACTGGTACGTCCGGCGCTCCCGACGCCGCTTCTGGCGCAGCGACGACCCGGTCGACCAGGGGCACGCCTTCGAGACGCTCTACGAGGCGCTCGGCACCTTTGCCCGGATGTTGGCTCCGATCCTGCCGTTTTCTGCCGAGCTGCTCTATCAGCGGCTTGAGGTCGGGGTGCGGCAGGGCGCGCAAGACAGCATCCACCTCGAGGCGATGCCGATGGCGGACCTCGGCTGCGTCGACGTCGCGCTCGAAGAGGCGATGGCCGCCGTGCGCAGCGCCGTCACCCTCGGTCGCAACCTGCGGGAGCAGCACAAGCTGCCCGTCCGCCAGCCCTTGCCGCGGCTGCGAGTCGCCTTCGGCCACGGCGCCCCACAGGCCCTACGCGCTGGCGCCGGCCCCGATCGGCAAGGAATCGCCGCCGAGCTGCTCGCCATCGCCGCCGACGAGCTCAACGTGAAGGCAATCGAGCTGGTGCCGCTGGAGGCGCTGGTCAGTCGCAGCGCCAAGGCCAACTTCAAGACCCTCGGCAAGCGCCTGGGCCCGAAAATGAAGGCCGCCGCGGCGGCGATCGCCGGTTTGCCGCCGGCGGCGTTGGTCGCGCTGGAGGCCGGTGAGGGTTGGACCCTCGACGCCAGCGCCGGCGACGCCGCGGGCGAACGGCTGACCGCCGAGGACGTCCAGGTCATGGTCGAGGCGCCAGCCGACGCCGCCATCGCCAGCGCCGGCGACGTCACCGTGGCGCTCGACATTGCGGTCTCACCGGCGCTGCGTCGCGAGTTTTTGGCCCGCGAGGCGGTCAATCGGGTGCAGAACGCACGAAAGTCGGCGGGGCTGCAGGTCGAGGACCGCATCGTCTTGAGCCTGCGCCCGGGGAGCGATGTCCTGGCCGAGGCGCTGGCCGAGCACAGCGCGTACCTCTGCGGTGAGACGCTGACGCTGCGGCTGGAGGCCCTGACCGGCCTCGACCATGAGGAAGTGGTCTGCGGCGGCGAGCCGCTCGGGCTGGCGCTGCGCGTCATTGGACCCGGCCACGCGCCGGTAGAGTCGACGAAGGCGTAGAGGGCGCTCGCCAAACGGGTGGAGCGCCTTCGCCGTGATCGCCGCAAGCGCGCGCCACCGCCGGCTTCCGACTACGGCTGATAGGCCTGTGAGTAGGCTCGCCAGCCGAATTGCGCGACGAGTGCCAAGGCGGCTACCATGGACGCAACGCTGCGGACGCAGCCGAGCGGAGGGTTGGTAGCACAATGGCCCGCATCTCACCCGCACCTGCTGGCCGCTGGCTCTACTTCCGCGACGACGACGAGCGGGTGCTGGAGGCCGCGATCAGCGACGGCACCGGCGGTCGGCTGCGCATTGGCCGTGACCCCGAGCGCAACGACATCTACCTCGACCACCCAGCGTGCCCACCGCTCGCCTTGGTCGTCTTCGAGCGCGACGGCGTCGACGTCGTCAAGGTCTACGAGGGGGCGCGCGTCTCAGTCAACGGCGCCGTGGTGCAGGGCATGCACCGCCTCTACGGCGGCGACCGGCTTCGGGTCGGCGATCGCGACTTCCACTACGGGCGCAGCGATACGCCGCCGGAGCTCGCGTTGGGGCTCACGGTCGCGTTCGGCGGCGAGGTCCAACAGGCGACGGTGGTGCGGGCAGCGGCGGTCGTCCTCGGCCGCAGCGGCGACGTCGTGCTCAACGACCCTTCGGTGCTGAACGCGCATGCCAGGCTCGAGTGCTTCGGCGACGGCGCGGTCTTCGTGGTGCCGCTGCCGCACGCGGCCTGCTGGCTCGACGACGTGCGCATCGAGCAGCGCACGAGCCTGCTCGACGGCGCCCGCCTCCAGTTCGGGCGCGTCGAGGTCGGTGTACGCCTCTTGCCGACCGACGGGCTCGGGCTGCTGGTCCTGCCGAAGCGCCGCGCCGTCGCGGTCGCCAAGCAGAGCGGCGCCGTCGCGCAGGCGGACCCGCCGCCGGGACCGACCGAAGAGGTGCCAGCGGTCACCGTCATGGGCAGCTTGGCGCAGCTTGGCATCGGCCACGAGTCAGTGCCGATCGAGGCGCTGGAGGACGCGGGCCTTCATGTCGGGCCGGTCGCCGATGGCGGACGTCAGCAGCACTGGTCGACGGGCGCGACGCCGCCGCCACGGCCAGGGGCTCTGCCCCCAGCTGCCGAGGGTCCAGCTCTAAGCGCGGCTGCACGCCGGTCGCCGGCTGCGCCACCAGTGGCAGACTCACCCGGCGCCCTGTTCAGCGGCCCATCGGTCCGCGTCCGCGCCGACTTGGTGGCGACATCGCCACGGCATGTCGAAGGTCAGGGGCGACCCGCAGAGCGGTGGGAGGCGCCTGTTGAGGTCGCGGCCTCGCCGCTCGCCGACGCCGCACACGCCCACCGAGGGGCCGCAGCCGGTGGCCGCCGCGTCGACGACCCCGGCGCCGTGGCACGACGCCGGGTGCTGCGTGACGACCATGACGCGCCGCTGGTGCCGGTGGTGCGGCCAGGGCTGCACGACGCCGAGACGGCAACCCTCGACACCTGCAAGCTGCCGGACATGATCGGGGCGCACTACCGCGCCCTGGGTCAGCCGGTGCCGCAGTGGGCGCGCACGGGCGCCTACGCGCCGCCGAGCCCAACCGCCGCGACGATCGCCGC
>SXNM01000006.1 GCA_005777155.1 Pseudomonadota bacterium
CAGCTCCTTCTGAATCGCCTTGAGCTGCTTGCGGAGCACGTACTCGCGCTGGCTCTTGTTGAGCTCGCCCTTGACCTCGCTGTTGATGCGCTGGCTGATGCGCAAGATCTCGACCTGCTGCATGACCAGCTGCAGCGTCTTGTTGAGCATCTCGCCGACGTCGCCCGCCTCGAGCACCTCGACCTTCTCCTCGACGGAGACGCCGAGGTGGGTCAGCAGCAAATAGACGAGGCGAGACGGCTGCTCGAACTCCTCATTGAGATCCGAGGCGTTGATCGGCAGCTCCGGCACCATGCCGAGCAGCTCCTGCGCCGCCTCGCGGACGCTGTGCACCAGGGCCTCGACCTTGGCCTCGCCGCGCGACACCTCAGGCAACAGCTCGATCTCGCCCTGCATGTAGGGCTCTTCAGACTCGAAGCGCTTGACGCGGAAGCGGTCGACGCCGCGAATCACGACGTGGAAGGTGTCGGGGCCGTTGCGCAGCACCTTGATCAGCTGGCCGGTGCAGCCGGCCCAGTAGAGATCGTCGGGCTTGGGGTTGTCGATCGATTTGTCGCGCTGCGCCACCACACCGACCACGGCCGCCTTGCGGTCGCCGATGCTCTCGAGCAGGCGGATCGACTTTCCCCTGCCGATGACGACGGGCATCACCGCGCCGGGAAAGAGTACAGCGTTGCGCAGCGCCAGAATGGGCATCGAGGGCAGCGCTTGGACCTTGGAATCGCTCATGGGGTCTCCTTCACCGCTCGCGGCAGCCAAGCCCGGCCTTGCTTGGCCTGTGAGGTCTGGCCGGCACCCTTTGACCCAACGCACTGTTGGGCCGTCGCCTCAGAAGCTACACAAGCACGCGCAGGGTGGGCAATCAAGGCCACGGCACCATGACACGCGCGTCAGTCGACCGAATCGCCGCCGCCGCCGGCTGAGCAGTCAGCCTGGACGCTGCGCCGTGCCCCCCTGCCAGGCCGGCCGGCTGAGGCCCTGTCCCGCCTCCAACGAGGTCGCCTCGCGCAGCCACCGCACGTCGCCGAGCACCGCCGCGGCGAAGCAAGCGTCCTGCCAGGCCCCCTGCAGCCGCCCCTGCGCGATCCGCGTCCGCAGCGCCTGGCGGAGCCGGCGTGCGACCTCGCTCGGCGTCTCACCTGGGGCCGACGACGCGACACAGGCCGCCAAGAGGGCCGTGACGGCTAGAGAGTCGGCGACGTCCGAGGCCCCGGCGGCCCGCATCTGCCCCGACCGCTCGCGCAGCGCCTCGATGTCCACTTGGCCCCGGCTGAGCAGCGTGACTCGGGCCAGCATGTCCTCGGCGGCGGCGATAGAGATGGGCTCTCCGAGCTGGCGCCACTGCCCGAGGGCCTCGGTGAGGACCTCGGCGCCGATATCCAACGCGCCGACCCAGGTCGCCACCCATCCGGCGATGGTCGTCGCGGCGGCGTCTTCGCGTGGGCCGAGCGCCTTGCCGTCGCCGAGCCGCAGCGTCATCGCGCGTTCCAGGACGCCGCGCTCACCAGTGAGGACGCTCATCTCAAGCTCAGCGAGATCGATGGCAAACTGCTCGGTCGCTGTCCGCTCTTCGCCCAGCGCCTTGGCCTCCGTGAGCGCGGCGCGGGCGTCGGCGACGCAGAGGCCGTGCAGGGCGACTCGGGTCCGTAGCCACGCCGCACGGCGCACCAGCCGTGGCCCGTGCGGCGCCACGTCGACAGCCTGCAGCATCGCGCGGACGGCCTTGACGTCGCCACGCGCGACCATGACCTCGGCCAACGCGAGGTGCACCTCGGCCGCCCCTCGAGCGTCGCCGACGGCTTGCAGCAGCGTACGGGCCTGCTCCATCCGGGCGCGGCCGGCCTCCAGGTGGCCGAGGCGGCACTGAATGGAGGCGGCGTTGACGGCGCAGGCGATGGCGTTCGGCAGGGTGCCAGCGGCCTGAAATGCCGCCTCGGCCGCCTCGAAGTGCGCCAACGCCTCGAGCGCCGGCCCGGACTCGGCCAGCATCAGGCCGAAGCCCAGTCGACCGCCGCCGATGAGCTGCGGATCCTTTAGATACTCGCCAATTTCCAGCGTGCGATCAAACATCGTCGTCGCACGCTCGCGCTGGCCGAGATCGCGCGCCGCGTGGCCGGCGTTGAGGGCCGCCAGCGCCGCCAGCCGGGGCTGCCCTTCGCGCTCGGCGGCGGCGAAGGCCTCGGCGAAGATCCGAGCCGCCTCATCGAGCCGGGCGCGCTGCCGGCAGAGATCTCCCAGGCAGATGAGGGCGTTGATGGCACCGAGCGGGCTGCCGGCAGCCAAAAAGCCCTGGCGCGCCGCCTCATAGTCGTCCTGGGCCTGCTCGAGATCGCCAAAGCGCTGACGAATGCGGCCGAGGTTGCCGCGGGCCATTGCGACCAGATCGGCGCGGTGGGCGAAGCCGGCGGCTTGGGCCGCGCGCTCGTGCTGTTGGAGTGCGCCGTGCAGGTCGCCGAGGGTCTCAGCGATGCTGCCAAGCTCTGTGCGCGCGGTCGCAGCCCAGCCATGCATCGCCGCAGGCTCGGCCTCTTCGGCGATCCACTCGTAGAGCTCCCGAGCGCCGCCGACGTCGCTTCGGCGCGCCCGGGCAACAGCAGCCATACGCGCGGCGGCGCAGGCGCTCTGCAGGTCACCGGCGTCGACGAACACATCGCGGGCGCGCTCAGCGAGGCGACCCGCGACGTCGAGCTGATCCGCCTGTAGCCGCTCGCGGGCGTTGGCGAGCAGCGATCGGGCGAGCCGGGCATCCGCCGAAGTCGCCATCGCCTACACCATCACGCTGCCGCAGGAGATGTCGATGCCCTGCCCGGTGATGGGGTCGCCGCCTGGGCCAAGGAGGAACTGGACGTAGGCCGCCACCTCCTCTGGCTTGATCATGCGGCGCAGCGGCTGCATCGACAGCTGCTCGGCCTGCACCTGTTGCAGCGTCTTGCCGGTGCGTAGGGCGATGCGCGCCATGCCGTCGTGGGCCATCTGGGTGTCGACCCAGCCGGGGTTGATGACGTTGACCCGAATACCGCGCGACGCCAGCTCATGCGCCATCGAGCGGACGATGCCGAGGATGGCGTGCTTGCTGGCGACGTAAGCCGAAGAGCGCGGGACGCCGAAGCGGCCGAGCACCGATCCGATGAAGATGACGCGGCCGTTGTTCGGCATGTGCAAGGTCGCCAGCTGGGCCAGGAAGTAGCTGCCCGTCAGGTTGACCTCGATAACCTGGCGAAATCGGGCGCGGCCCTGCGAGCTGACGTCGTCGATCGGCGTGTCGGCGTTGATGCCAGAGTTGCAGATCAGGACATCCACGGGGCCGAAGTGCGACTCGGCCGCGACGATCGCCTCGTCGATCGAGTTCTCATCGGCGAGATCGAGCCGCACCGCTTGGCAGCGCTCCTGGCCGATGTCGATGGCGACGCCGAGCGTGCGGTTGTAGGAGCGGGCGCCGAGCGTCAGCCGGTGCGTCCCCTCGCCGAGCGTGCGGGCGATGGCCTCACCGATGCCGCGCGAGGCGCCAGCGACGAAGATGTGCTTGGGCCTATTCTGCAAGGCATCTAGGAGCGCGGACTGGGGCAACTTGACGGTCTGCATCGCTCTCTCCTCCCTCAGCGCGTCGCAGGCGCTGGGTTGACGGCTTGTTCGCGGCGCAGCGCCTGCCCTGCGTCACCGTAGACGCTCTGCCAGACGGCGACGGTGACAGTCCCGACCAGCCAGGCCGCCACCAGCCCATAGAGGCCGTAGAGCGTGACGCGAAATACGCGATATGCCGGCGGCTTCCGCTCGAATCGCGTCGCCCGCGCCCGCAGCGCGGCGTCGCCGAGTGAAGCCTCTGCCTCAGGCTCAGGCACCTGCAGCGTCGCCTCTTGAGTCTCGCTCATTTTCCGTGGGCTCCCAGGGAGTCGCGGAATGCGCCGCCGCTTAGCGCCTCGTAGACGTCGCACACGGTCGGGATCGGCACGCCGCAGCGCCGCTCGCTCTTGAGACAGACGAAGTCCAGCTGCAAGTTCTGGCAGGTGCCCTCGCCGCCGATCAGCTTGCCCGTGCCGGGATCGCAGGCGGGGGAACAGAAGGGCGGCGGGCCAAGCGGCGCGTTGTAGACGCCGTCGCCGCCGCGATCGAGCAGGATGGCGTTGGCGATGGCGTAGGGCCGCACCGGGTAGAAGTCGGGGAAACGCACAGGCGCGGGAAAGACGGCGCTGACGAGTGGGATGTTGGAGAACGCCATCGACGCCACCCGCGGCAGCTGCAGCTCGCCGAACGGCACATCGAGGCTGACAGGGCGCAGCCAATGCCGCTTGCCACGCCCCATCGCCACCACAGCGACCCAGCTGTCGCGTCCGGCAGGGGCGTCGAGCTCAAACTCGCCGTCGAAGTCGACGATCGCTTTCGGGTCGATGTCCAGCACCTTGCGGGCAGCCACCTCACCGTTGACGTAGACCTCGATGAGATCGACGCCGTACCATGACGCGGTCTGCACGCGCACGCGCAGCCGCACCTTGCCGTCAGCGCCGACTGGCGCCACTTCGCCCGGCCCCTTGCCACCGACGCTGGCCTCGATCAGGGGCCCATACGAGGTCACGGCCTTGCCGGAGCGCAGGCTACGCGCGATCGCGGATGGGTCGATGGTCAAGGGCGTGTCGCCAGCGCTGCGGATGTAGTTGCGCGGCGTGCCGGGCTCGAGAGAACCGTCGTGGCTGTCGGAACCGCCGCTAGCGGTCTTGACCAGCCCGTGCTCCAGCATCCGCATCCAGTCGGCGAGGGCGCCGTTGCGCTCGCCACAGGGCCGATCGACGTCGCCCGCGGCGATCACTTGGTCAATCGGCTGGCCGAGCTTCTTGGCGTCGAAGCGGCACAGCTTGCTCAGGTCCTCCAGCAAGCCGGCGGCGGCGACGGCGTCAGCCCCATCGGCCTTGCGCCACTTGCCGCGCTCGTCAGGGGTGCGTTGGAGCTCGACCAGCCACGCCTGCTGCTCCTCGGGCCGCCGCACGATCATGGCGGTGTTCACCGCGACCGCCAGCGCCCGGCGGTGCCGCATCTTGCAGGTGCCGATCGGCTCGCTGTCGCTGCAGTCGGCGAGGCGCCCGGCGGCGTCGAGCGGCAAAAACTCCGGCGTCTCCTGTAGCTCTGGCAGCGCGGCGAGCTCAGGGCAGGCGGTAGCGAGGGCGGCGCGGGCAGCGACCGGGTCGGTGGTCGCTTTGGCGGCGTCGCGACCGGCGTTGTCGATGCGGGTCAGGCAGCGCTCGTAGACGTGGATCTCGCGCACTGTCGGCGTATGGATGAGGTCGAAGCGCTTGCCGTTGAGGACCTCCAGCGTGTCGAAGTCGCAGGTCGTGGTGCGAAAAACCGCTGTGTCGAGGGCGCGACCGTCCTCCGTATCGTTGCCGTCGCGCATCCGGGTCAGGGTGTAGGGGTTGAGATCGATCTGGTCGGCCCAGCCGAGGAAGCCGTCGCGCGGGTGGGCTACGATCGTTGTCGCCCGCTCCGACGCCGCCTCAAAGCCGCTGCGCTCGAACGCCATCGCTTGCACCAGGTCGTCGCTCGGCATGCAGTACCAGTCGACCGAGCCGTGGCTCGGAACGTCCAACTCCTTGTACTTGAAAGGGAACCCGATGTAGTGACCGACATCCAACGTCGAGACCTCGACGCCGATGACCGACTGCAGCCAATCGTCGAGGCCGAGCGCCCGGATGATCGGCCCAAAGTCGGTGACGACGTCGTGATCGGTCGCGGCGGCGTAGTCGACGCCCTCGGCGACGATGGTCCGCACCCGCTGGTCCAGCGCCATGCCGGAGTCGAAGCTCGGGCGCTGGTGGAGGTGGAAGTCGCTGCTTATCCAACCCTCGCTGTCGATTTCGTGCACCAATGCCGCCGATACGGGCAGGTGCTGTCCCTCGACGAGGGTCACGTCCTCGAGGCGGAACAGGCTGTACTCCGGACCGTGCGATGCGATGACCCGATAGCGGCCGGGCGCCAGCGGCACGTCGGCCTCGCCATCAGCGGCGAAGGCGATGGCCTCGACCCCACTGCCGATGCGCCCTTGGCCGGCATAGACGCGGCGATTGGCGTCGCCTTCGACGACCTCACCGCTCGCCGCGAGCGCCTGCACCGTGATCTTGGCCGGCAGCGCTTGGCCGCTGGCGCTGGTCACGCGCACCCGCAGGCGCGCCGGCGTCGGCAAGGTCAGCGCCACCACTTTTCGGTCATCGGCGCCGACATGGACCCGCACCGGCTTGCCGAACACGATGGCCTGAGCGTCGCGCGGCACCAACAGGTAGTCGCCGACCGGCAGGACGCTCGCGAAGTCGCCGTCCTCGATCTCGTCGACGCCAGGGTCGGCGTCGATGGCCGACACGACGCCAGGCGAGCCATCCATGGCGCGGTTGGCAGCCACCACCTCGTCGATGGTCGCGAATTCTCGGCTCGAGTCGGGATCGCGCAGGACAAAGACCGTGGCGTTCTCGGCGCCGGCGAAGGTCTGGCCCCAGAGGACGACGCCCTCGACCCTGCCCGTCGGGGTGCCGCGGTGGCCGTACATCACGGACAGCACGTCAGCAGCGTCGCCGCGGCCCACAGTCAAGAAGCGCTCGTACTCAAAGACCCGCTGCTGATCGCAGGTCTCGTCGTCGCCGGCGGCTTGCTTGCAGTTCAATGTCGCGGCGACGAACGGCGTCGCGGTCGACGTGAACACCGGCACCGCCACCTTCGGATCTGGGTCCGACGGGTCGCGCTTCACCGTGTAGTAGGCGTAGCTGACATCGCCACCGACGGCCGCCACATAGTCGAACACAAAGGGCTTGGCGAAGGTGTCGCGGCCATCGAACCACGCGGTCCAGGTCGCCTCCTCCTGATCGAAGCCGAAATTCGGCACGAACTGCTTGTTGTGTTTGCCAAAGAACAAGAAGTCGCCGCCGCCGATGCCGCCGCTGCGCTCCGTCTTCTTGGTGACGGGCGGCGAGTCGCCGAGGATGACGTCGATGACGCCCTCGTCTCCCTTGGTCACCGCAAGCGGCACCACGTCGGAGCATGTGCAGGTGTCGCAGCCGGCGGCGTCGCGCTTGCGGGCGAGGCAGGGGCTCGGACAGTCGAGCTTGGGACAGGCGCAGCGGCCGACGGCGTCCGTGGCCGCGGCGTAGGCGCAGGTACGGCCGACAGCGCAAGGCTTCTTATCGGTGCAGGCGGCGCCATCCACCGGCGGATCGTTCAGGATGACCCGCGTCACCATGCGCACGAACTGCTCGCCCGGTCGCAAGATGTAGTCGGTCTGGAAGCGGACGTCGGTCTTGACGTCCTTGAAGCCGATGGCGTTGAGCACCTCGAGGTTGTCGCGCAACGCATACAAACTGTGCAGCATTGCGTAGCCATTGCCCTCTACGCGGATCACCGCCTCGACGCCGTCGTGGCCGTCGTGGACCACCGAGATCACGCTTCCCGTCGGAGCCGGCACCAGCAGGTTGGCGAGCGGAAAGACCTCGGCGAAGCGGTCACGGCCGTGGCCGTCTGGGAACCGGCCGTCGCGACGGCGAATGTCGAGGTCGACCAAGCTGCCGCCAAAAAGCCCAGGACCCCACGATCGCGCTGTGTCGAGGATCACCGCCCGCACCTTGTCGTTCTCCAACACGTAGTCGCCGACATCGCCGTAGGCGACGGGACCGCCCACCAGCTCGCTGCGGCTCACCGCCCGGCGCGCCGAGAGCAAGTTGGGCTCTTCTTGCGCGCAGCTCGTCGACGCAAACGCGGCGAGCGCGAGGACGCCTTGCGCCACCCAGCGGGAGGCCGCGGCGCGATCTGCCTGGGCGGGGTGGCGCGACATCGGCGACCTCAGTAGCGCGCGGCGATCTTCGCCAGCAGCGTGTCGTTGTCGAAGACGGCCCCGTGCAGCTCGCGGCGATGATCGTACTGCAGCTGCAAGCGCGCGCTGTTGCCGAGGAAATGCCACGTCACGGCCGCCGACAACCACATCTCGTCGTCGCTGTTCTGCACGCCGGCGTTCGGGTCGACGAGCTCGGTCCGCAAGGCCACGCCGAGCCGATGGTAGGTGTAGCCGAGCTCGGCGCTGAGCGCCTGCCGCTTGATCTGCTCTGGCGGCGTGCTGCCGGTGGTAGGCTGCTCCAACGGCTTGGCGTCATCGGCGATCCACTCGAGGAGCAGGTGGGCGCCGGACATCTTCACATGCAATTCCGAAGACATCGCGACGACCCAGGCGCTTCCGGAGTCGTTGACGTAGCTGCCACCGCCGAGCGAGAGCCGCATCGGACCGCCGTCGAGATCGGCCACGGCGTCGCCGACCGCGCCCAGCGGCTGCGCTTGCAGTCGAAAGGCGCCAGACAAGCCGTGAAAGCGGTTGCCACGCAGGCCAGCGGGGCTCTCAGTGCCCTGGTAGAAGGAGGTCTGGCGGTCAAAGCCGTTGTAGACGCCGGCGCGCCACGACAGGCCGGCCAACGAGTAGTCGCCGCCGATGGTGACGCCGACCTGGCGGAAGGGCGCCATGGCGTCCGAAGAGCGGGAGCGCTCGGACAGTCCGCTGTCTGCCGAGCTGAGGATGGCCGAATACGAGAAGGGCACGGTCGCGACGCCGAACCACAACTTCGCGAAGCGGTAGCGATCGTACAGCAGGTAGGCGTCGGTCAGCGCGCCGCCGGTGCCAGCCATGGCCCCGGCCTGCGCCGCAGCCAGATCGGTCACCAGCGTGTAGTGGAGGCTGGGGCTCAGATCGCCACGGCCGCCCAAACGCGCCCGCGGGATGGCGAAACCGGGGCGCTCGGCCAGATCGCCGCGCACGCGCTGGTTGTCGCCGCCGGTCATCAGCGCCGCGCGCAGCTCTAGCCGCGCGACCGGGCGAAAGTTGACGTCGCCGTGCCGCAACACAGGCGCCCGCGCCTGCCTCTTCGAGCAACGCGAGCCGGAGCTGGACCGGCCGCAGCAGCTCTCTGACGTGCCACCGCCAACGGCTTTGCCGGCGCATGCCGCCTCGTCGCCGCCGCTGTGTTGGCCGCCGCTGTGCTGGCCGCCGCTGTGCTGGCCGCCGCTGTGCTGGCCGCCGCTGTCGTTGCCGCCCGGCTTGCCGCCGCAGCAGCCCGCCGTGGTATCCGTCGCCGCAGGCGTTGCCTCGGTCGTGGGTGCCGCCGGCGGCGACTCCGGCTCGGCAGCGGCAGCGGCCATCGGCAACACCGACAAGCTCGCCGCCAGCAGGGCATTGGCCCACAAAGTAACCCGCATCGACATGGCTCGGCCTCCTCGCAGCGCGAGCCTAGCAGCGTCAAAGCCACGGGGCCAGCGCTCACCACGCGCCAAGCTGACCCAGCCGCCCAGCACCCGGAGTCGAGACGGCCCTATGGCCCACGCGCTCGGCGCTGCGCCGGGCCGCAACGCCTGCCAGCGGGGCCCGCCCTGTGGCAAGCTTCCACAGCGCGTCCCGGCCAGCGCCAGAGGAGATCAGCCGATGTCCGAACCAACCCAGCCGACCAGCGCGTCGACCCGCGAGGCCAGGGCCGCCCGCATCGCGGTGCAGCTCGCCGCGCTCTACCCGCAGCCGCCGATACCTCTCCACCATTCCGACGCCTTCAGCCTGCTGTGCGCCGTCGCCCTCTCGGCCCAGACCACCGACAAGAAGGTCAACGAGGTCAGCCCGGCGCTCTTCGCCGCCGCCCCCACGCCCGTGGCCATGGCTACACTCGGCGCCGACCGGATCTTGCCGTACATCCGACAGCTCGGCCTCGCGCCGACCAAAGCCAAGCACTTGGCAGCGCTCTCGGCGCTCCTTGTCGAGCGCCACGGCGGCGCCGTCCCCAGCACCTTCGCGGCGCTCGAGGCGCTCCCCGGCGTCGGCCACAAGACGGCGTCTGTGGTGATGTCTCAGGCGTTCGGCATCCCGGCCTTCGCGGTGGATACCCACATCCACAGGCTGGCGGCGCGCTGGCGCCTCTCAGACGGCCACAGCGTGGCGCGGACCGAGGCGGACCTCAAGGCACTGTTTCCAAAGTCTTCTTGGAACGACCTTCACCTGCAGATCATCTACTTCGGCCGTGAGCACTGCCCCGCCCGCGGCCACATCCCCTCGCTGTGCCCGATCTGCTGCTGGATTGGTTCGCCGGGTGAATGCGACGGCCACTCGGTCTGACGCCTGGCCAAGCGCCGCGCTGGCAGCAAGCGGGCCGTGCAGCGTCCCAGCATGCCCCGCGTCGTCGTGCGGGCCCGAGCGGCCGCGCCCTACTTGAAGTTGGCCTGGTACCACACTTCCATCTCGACGGTGCTCCAGTTGTACGAACCGCAAATGTCGTTGCGGCAGGCGGCGGTGCCATAGCCGCTCCAGCCATTGTTGTCATCCTGCACCTTGCGGCAGTCATAGTCGTGGCCGAGGTTGCAGTAGCCGGTGGCCATGTCACCGCTGCTGAAGCAGAAGTCGTGGCCGCCGCCAAAGCAGGGTCCGTAGCCGGTGTGGTTGTAGATCGAGTAGGCGTGCGAGAACGTATCACTACTGCCCTGGTAATACTCATACCCACTCAGGATTTTTACCTGATCGCTCCATAGATACGTCATGCGTGGTCGTACAGAATAGCCATGGCGATCTAACAAACTGACACCGGCTAGTTCAGTTTCTAGCGTTTCATTCCACCATTTTTTTGCGATGCGTACGCTGACACCATTGTGTGTGCGATCTAGCTGATTCGCCAAGACGGCGTGCAAGCGAGACGTGGTTGATGGTTGACTGTAATTACTCACCGTGCGATTAAATACCTGAACGATACCGCTCGTGTTATTACCAAAATCTCGCTCCACACCCACCACGGTATAAAGGAACGGATTTTTAATAAAGTCATCCGTACCCGCAGGATCTTCTGTACGCGAAAACGCTGATTCGACTG
>SXNM01000367.1 GCA_005777155.1 Pseudomonadota bacterium
CAACCGCGTGATCCTGGCGACCGACGGCGACGTCACCGTCGGCGCGAGTTCGGACGGCGAGCTGGTGCGCCTCATCGAGGAGGAGCGCAAGAGCGGCGTCTTCTTGACGGTCTTGGGCTTTGGCACCGGCAACTACCAGGATGAGAAGATGCAGAAGCTGGCCCAGCACGGCAACGGCAACCACGCCTACATCGACTCGGTGGTCGAGGCGCGCCGCGCGCTGGTCGAGCAGATGGGCGGCACGCTGCTGGCGATCGCCAAGGACGTGAAGATCCAGGTCGAGCCCAACCCCAGGTTGGTCAAGGGGTATCGCCTGATCGGCTACGACACCCGGCGGCTGGCGACGCGCGACTTCGCCGACGACGCCAAGGACGCCGGTGAGCTTGGGGCGGGCCACACGGTGACGGCTCTCTACGAGATCCTCCCAGTCGGCAGCGCCGAGACGCTCGGACAGGACGCTGACCGCAAGTACACCGAGGTCAAACCGACCGCAGCCGCCACCGCCGGCGAGCTGGCGACCGTGCGCCTGCGCTACAAGGCCCCTCAGGGCGACACCAGCCAGCTCATCTCGCACACCGTCCGCGCCGAGGTCACGCCGCTCGACAAGACGTCGAACGACTTTCGCTTCGCCACGGCCGCCGCCGAGCTCGGCTTGCTGCTGAGCGGCAGCAAGTTCGCCGGTCAGGCGTCGCTGGCCGCGCTGATCGCCCGCGCCAGCGCCGCGCTCGGTGACGACAAGGGCGGCCACCGCAAGGCCTTTCTCGCCATCGCCCAGCGCGTGGCGGCGCTGCGATCGACGGCGGCCGCCGGCGTGGCTGGGCAACCTGCCCTGGCGGCGGGTCAGGGCGCTGCGGCCGCATCGCGGTAGCGGCCAACGGAGGGGTCGCGCGCGAGGGCGCCCACGCTGCCGCGCGCTGGCCCCCTGCCGTTGGGCGCCGTGCGGCAGGCCAGCCCGCAGGGCCCACCTAGGATTCGGTTGACCCCCCGCCCAACAGCCGCCACCATCGGTGCAGGAGCCGCAGGGTCACCCGCGGTCCCAGACGCGGCGACGCCTCGCACAGGGGCAGCCCGGCGGAGACGGACATGGCCACAGATGCACGCGATGCTGCGGGGTGGAAGCGAACGGGATCGGGCCGTCCGAAGGGCTTCACCCTCATCGAGTTGATGATCGTGGTCGTCATCATCGGCATCTTGGCGACGGTGGCTGGCGCTTCGTACAAGCGGTTCACGCGGCGGGCGCGGGTGCAAGAGGCGATCGCCTTCCTCGGCGACGTCCGCATCAAGCAGGAGAGCTACTTCCAGACCTACCACCGCTACGTCTCGACCGGCGCCAGCGCCGATGAGTGGTGGCCCACTTCGATGAACTGGGCGATTGGCGCCGCGACGTGGGACATCGATTGCAACAAGCCGGGCGACCAGACGAACTACCCGGGCTGGTGCAGCCTGGGCGCTGGCTTCGCCTCCGTGCAAGAGATCTACTTCCAGTACAACGTCTGGGCGCGCAACCCTGCGGCACCACAGGCACCACCTGCCGGTTACATCATCAACCCCAATCAGGATTGGTGGATCGCCCGCGCTCGCGCCGACTTCGATGGCAACGGCGTCTTCTCCGATATCTACTTGACGAGCGAGCTGCGCGAACCGGTCCTGATCGACGAGCTCGAGTAGGCTCGGCGCGCTCCACCGCGGCCGTCCGGGTCGGGCACGCCGTCAGGGCCCGACGGTGACGCCGAGCTCGCGCCGCAGCAGCTCGATGTACCCCGCCGCCAGCCCCGGCTCACCGAGCGCGCGCGCCGACGCCTCTAGCTCCTGTCGCAGACGCCGCACCTCCAGGCGATCTAGCCCGCTGTGACCAGCGCGGAGCGCATCGCGCAGGCGTTGGCAGTCGCGGCGAAACGCCCGCTGAGGATCGCGGGCGCGCAGCTCCGCCGCCGCTCGGGCCTGCAGCTTTGGCCTAGCGCTGGCGAGGCCGCAGAGGGCGTCCAGCGCAGAGATGGCGTCCTCGCCTTCGGCCAGAGCGTCGACCAGCCACAAGCCGTCGTGGCCGCCGCGGTCCGCTAGGCTCTCGCGGGTCGCCTCGCCGCCGCGCCCGCCGCCGCGGCCTCCCGCGATCCACGCCTCCAGGAGCGCGTCGCGGCGCGTCGGCCACAACGCCGGCGGCGTCGCCTCGCGACAGCGGCGGAGCGACTCGGTGCTGGGCACCCGCTCGGCCAGCCAGGCAGCGAGGCTGTCGTCGCCGCGGCGCACGGCGTCGGACCACAACGCCGCGCTGCATGCTCGAGCGGTGGAGCCCTCCCTGCCAAAGCGCCCGAGCAGTCGGCCGAGGGAGCGCAGGTCGCGGGCGGTGGCGAGCGCGAGGCAGAGCTCGATCAGCGTGGCCCCGCCCGGCGGCCAGGCGATGCCCAGGGACCGGGCTGCATCGAGATCGCCGTCGTGGAGGGCGCGCTCGCAGAGCCGCGTGCAGAGGGCGTCGGCGCCCGGATGGGCGGCAAACTCGCGCCAAGCGCCGGTGTCGCGCTGGGCAAATGGAGTCGCCGCCGCGTAGACGTTGGTCGCCGCGACAGGCCCGAGGCGGGCGTGTACCAGGAGCGGCCCGACGCCTACCACCGCCAGCTGCGCCGGCCCATCGAACACCAACCGACAGAGCGACACCACCGCCGCGACCGGCAGCGGCGCCAACCGCTCGAGCGCAGCGGCCAGCCCGCGCACGGTGGCCTCTGCGAACCCCCGCCGCTCGGCGCGCGCCTGCAGGCCGTCAAGCACCTGCAGCAGCCGGGTCGCGGCGCGCTCTTCCAGCGTCACGGCGCCGGCGACGCCTGCGCTGAGGGCAGGGCTGGCGGCCTGTGCCAGACGGTCGCTGAGCACCTCGGCTTCGATTCGAGCGATGAGCCCGAGGGCGTCGTTCTCCAGGTGTGGCTCAAGGGCAGCGCTTGGACCGGCGCTGACCGCGAAGAGGTCGATCGCGGCGTCGAGCGGCAGCGCCGACAGCGCAGGCCTCAGCTTCGCCAGGCTCATCGCGGCGGCCACGGCGGGCGAGCGTCCCTCGGTCGGGTCACGGCGCCGCCTCGACCGCGCGCTGAAGCTCCGCGATGACGTCCACAACGAGCGGCGCGACCTCGCCGTACAGCGTGGCGCCTGCGGCGTGGGCGTGGCCGCCGCCGCCGCGCTCCGTGCAGATGTGGCCGACCGGCGTACCGGCCTTGCTGCGCAGGCTGAGCTTCCACTCGCCGGGCGCCCGTCCAGGCTTGAAGAGCGCGGCGGCCTGGACGCCCTCGATGCCGATGACGAAAGGCATGCACTCACCCACGGCGTCACGCGCCACGTCGAGATCGGCGACTGCGTCGGGCGGCACCACCGCCCAGGCGACGCGTCCATCGGCGGAGCGCTCGATGCGCCCGAGCACCCGCGCCAGCACCAACGTCTCGGCGAATGGCCGGCTGGCGAAGAGCGCCTCCTGTAGCGGGTTGGCGTCGAACCCCGTGGCCAGGAGCGCGGCTGCAGCACGCAGCGTCTCAGGATCATTGCGCAAGAAGCGAAAGGAGCCGGTGTCGAAGCTGATCGCGGCGTAGAGCGGCTCGGCGACGCCAGCATCGATCGGCCAGCCAAGGGCCGTCAGCAGGCGAAAGGCGACCTCGCCAGACGAAGAAAATCGCGTGGCAACAAGCCCTTGCAAGGTGCAGCGTGGCCCAACGGCGTGATGGTCGACCAGCAGCACCGGCACGCCGGCGGCCTGCAAGGCGCGGAGCGGGCGACCTGCGCGGCCTTCCTCGTTGGCGTCGAAGAGCAGCCCGAGATCACAGCCTTGCAGCGCCGCCGCGTCGTTGTCGAAGTCGCCGACCTCGCCCTGGCGGTCCAGCCAGCGGTACCGGGCGGGGCACGGATCGTCGTTGACGATCACCGCCTCGCGGCCGCTGGCACGCGCCGCCCGCAAGAAGCCGAGTTGGCTGCCGAGGCCGTCAGCGTCAGGATCTATGTGGGTGATGCAGGCGATCTTACGCGCCGCACGGAGCCGTTGCAGCAGCCAGGGGTCGTCGATTTGGTCTGTGAGCACGGCGGTGACGCCTCCGCGCCCGGTCTGCCGCGCGCTCGGACCCCATGCCGCTTGCCGGGGCCAAGTGTCAAGCGTGCCAAGCCTGCGCGCCAATGCGTCGCTGCGCTGCGGCGCGCTCGACCGTCGATGGCCCGTGGCGGCGCTGGCGTGTTACCTTGGGGGAGCTGAGCGCGCCGCCGCGCCGCCTCTCGGCGCTCAGCGTTGCGGCATCTCTCGGAGTTGTGATGGATGACATGGTGAGCTTGTTTCAGCGCGGAGGCCCGACGATGTACGCCATCGCCGCCGCGGCGGCGGTCGCCTTCACCATCGTCTTTGAGCGGCTGTTGACGCTGCGCGGCGTCGTCCCTTCGGCGCGGCGGCTGGGTCGGCGGATCCGTGACGCCGCCTACGCTGGCGACCTCGCGAAGGTGGCCTCGCTGTGTGCTGAGGCCAGCCACGAACTGGCGCCGGTGCTGGGCCGCGGCGTGGAGCTGGCGATGCGTGGCGGCGATCGTGACGAGATCTTCGCCGTCATGGCGCGTGAAGCACGCAGGCTGGCCATTCGGCTGCGGCGCGGCGTCGGCTTGCTCGCGGTGCTCGGCACAATGGCGCCATTCCTCGGCCTGCTCGGCACCGTGCTCGGCATCATGACGGCGCTCCGCGACCTCGGCTCTAAGGGGCAGGTGGGCTACGAGGTGATCGCGGTCGGCGTCGCAGAGGCGCTGATCACCACCGCGGCCGGCATCATCGTCGCCGTAGTGATCGTGCTGCTGCACCAAGCGCTCAAGGCGCGTCTGCAGCACGTCGTGCTCGAAATCCAGTTGCTCGTCGAGGAGATCGCTGACCACCTGATGCGGGCGCGGGCGCGCGGTGGCAATGGCGGTGCAGGGCTCGCCGTGACGCCGCCGGCCGCAACCGGAGGGCAAGTGGGCGCCGACAGCGAGGCCGACGATGGGCCATGACCCCTGGCAAGAGGGCGGCGCCGACGCCGACGAGCAGGTCGAGCTGAACCTGACGCCCTTGGTCGACGTCGTGTTCTCGCTGCTGGTCGTGTTCATGATCTCGGCGGGCAGCATGGGCGGTGGCGACCGCGCCGACCCCTCTGCGGGCACCATCGAGCTGTCGCTACCGTCTGGCGCCGCGACCGCCAAGCCGGCGACGCCGCAAGAGGTCGTCATCGCCGTGGACGTCGACGGCAGCCTGTATCAGGACGGCCAGCCGATCGACACCAAGGCCCTAGCGCGGGCGCTGGTCGAGCGCGTCGGCAAAGAGCCGGGGCTGCAGGTCCGCGTCGAGGCCGATGAGAAGCTGACCTACCAACGCGTCATCGAAGTGATCTTGGAGCTGCAGCGGCTAGGCGTGCGCAATGTCGGGCTCGCCACCCGCCTCGCCCCGGCGCCTGCAGACGGTGCTGCAGACGGCGCGGGACGAGGGGGCGGCGACACTCCCTAGGGGCCGAGACGACTAGTCGTCGTCGTCGTCGACCTTCTTGACGTGCTCCGGCTCGGCCTCGTGCGCCTCGACGATGAGCGTGAACTGCACGCTGACGTCGTGGTGCAGCTTGACGCTGAGGTCGAAGCTGCCGAGCGCCTTGATCGGCTCGCGCAGGCTCAGATCGCGCCTGTCGACGGTGAAGTCGCGCTCGTCGAGCAGGTCGACGATCTCACGCGGCGTCACCGAGCCGAACAGGCGACCATCGTCGCCGGCGTGCTTCTTGACGGTGATCCGCTGGCCGCGCAGGCGGTCGGCGGTGGAGAGAGCTGCCGCGCGCGCTCGGACGAGGCGGACCTCGGCGACGCGCTTCAGGTGCTCGAACTCCTTGACGCTTCGCTCGTTAGCGAGCGACGCCAAGTTGCGCGGCAGCAGGTAGTTGCGACCGAAGCCGTCGGCGACCGAGACGATGTCTCCAATCTTGCCAACGTTCGGCACGTTTTCACGCAGGATGATTCGCATGGACGCCTCCCTAGTCGATGCCCGACATGGAGAAGGGCATCAGCGCGACCATGCGGGCGCGCTTCACAGCCTCCTGCAGGTCACGCTGGTGCGCCGCGCACACGCCGGAGATGCGTCGCGGCACGATGCGTCCGCGCTCCGTGATGAAGCGCTTCAGCATGCTCGGGGTCTTGTAGTCGATGTAGAGCGTCTTGTCGGCGCAAAACGGGCAGACCTTGCGGCGGCCGAAGCGACGACGCTTGAATTCGGGCCTCATCCTTCGTCCTCCTCGTCCATCATCATGCCCTCGTCGCCGAAGTCCCCGTCCTCGTCATCGCGACGGCGGCGGCGATCGCGGCGATCGCGGCGGGCGATCTCCTCGTCATCCTGTGGATCGGGCGTCAGCGCCTCGACGCGCTCCTTCTCCTTGGTGACGTCGAACGACTCCAGCGGCACCGACTCGGTCAGCGCCACGGTCTGGAATCGAATGACATCGCTGGAGATCTTGAGGTGACGGTGCACCTCCGCCAGCGCCGCGGGCGCGGCGATGAAGCCCCAGTAGAAGTAGTTGCCCTTGCGGTGGCCGTCGATCGGGTACGCCAGCTTGCGGCGTCCCCAGTCGACGAGCTTCAGATCGACCCCGCCGACGTCGCCGATGGCCTTGAGCAGGCGGTCCTGCAGCTTGGCGATCGACTCGGCCTCGAAGTCGGGCTTCGCGATGATGATGGTCTCGTAGGACCTAGCCAGAATCATCCAATTCTCCCTATGGATCCGCGGATGGACCGCGTTCGCCCCGGCCCAGGCCGGAGCAAGGAGCCTGCCCGCCTGGACCTTCCAGGTGGGCGAGTCGCGGCAGCGACTTCGCGCATCCGACAGCTTGCGCCGCGGGATGTGCCGTCCTGCCGACTGGGCGACCCGGTGTGTCGCGGTGCTCCCGAAGGAGTCCCGTGGCTCACCGACCGCTCGTGGCGTGGATCCGGTTCTGGGCGGCGAGCAGCCCGTCGCGCACCGCCGCCTCGCAGGCGCTGTTGCCTCGATCGACGAGGTCAGGCAGCCACGGGCGCTCGTCGGCGCCAAAGCCGCCGAGCACGTAGTCGCTGACCTCGCCGTGCGCGGGGCGACCGATGCCGACCCGCAGGCGCGCGAACTCGCGACTGCCGCTGCGCTCGATGATCGACCGCAGGCCATTGTGGCCGCCGTGCCCGCCGCCGCGCTTGAGCCGCAGCGTCGCGAACGGCAGATCGAGCTCGTCGTGGACCACCAGCAGCTCCTCAGGTCTGAGCCGAAAGAACTGCAGGAACGGCACCACGCTGTCGCCAGAGAGGTTCATGAACGTCTCGGGCTCGAGCAGCCAGACCTCCTGTACCAAGCCGCCGCCCCCAGGCAGCGTGATCTTGGCCCAGCGACCCTTGAACTTCGCCTGCCAAGACCCCGAGTAGCGCCCCGCCAGCGCCTCCACCACGGCGAAGCCGATGTTATGGCGCGTGGCAGCGTATCGCGGCCCCGGGTTGCCGAGGCCAACGATGGCGCGGATCGGTGCGTCGCTGGCGGTGGGCTGGCCCATGGCTGTTCGCTCGCTTGGGCAGCGGCCGCCGGACGAACCGCGCGGGGAGCTGCCTCCCATCAGAACCGGACCGGGTTGTCATCGCACCGCGGGAGTGAACCGCCGAGGCCGCGCTGCCCGCTCGAGGCAGCCCGGTCCGGCTCCCGCCGAGCGCCGCGTGGCGCTCTTGAGGCTTACTTCTTGGCGCCCTTCTTGGCGGCCTTGGGATCGACGACCTCGGCCTTGACGATCTTCACCGCCACCAGCTCGAACACCTTGAAGGCGCGCTTGAAGATCGGCTTGACGCCCTCGGGGTACGGCAGGCCCTCGACGCCGAGCTGCTGGCCGTTCTCGAAGGGCTCCAGGTTGACCGTGATGGCCGCCGGCAGGTGCTTGGGCGCCGCAGAGATCTTGACGTAGCGCGCCGCGACGTCGAGGCGACCGCCGGCCTTCTGGCCAGCCGAGCGACCTTCCAGCACGATCGGCAGCGTCCACTGCAGGACCGTTTCGGCAGTCACGCAGTAGAAGTCGACGTGGCGCAAGCGGCGCGTCACTGGGTGGATCGCGACCTCGCGGCAGACGGCGAGGTGCTTGCCGCCGTTGACCTCGAGCTCGATGAGCTGGTTGCGGCCATAGGCGCTGCTCAGCGCCTTCTGCACCGCGCGCGGGTCGCAGGCGACGTGGGCGTTGCCGGTGATGCCGTGGCCGTAGACGTTGGCGGGGATGAGGCCAGCGCGACGGATCTTCTTCGAGACGGCGCTGCCAACGAGGGCGCGGTTGCGCGTCTGGATCGCAAACAAGTCCATGGTCGGGTACTCCAGGACCGCGGCGCCGCGGCCCTATGTGGCCGGCGCGGGTCCCTGCTCTGGCTGGAGCGGCCGTGGGCGTCAGCCCTGGCCTGGTTGACGGCCGGCGCGCCCCTGCTCTGGGTGCCGTGGCCGCACGCTCCAAGGTCTCCGGCGCTGCGTGGGCGATGCCTGACGATCGGGTCCGTTCCGCTGCCGCGCAGGCAGTTGCCGGGGTCGTCTCGGGCGGGCGGTCCGCGTTGGAGCCGCCTCCTGCACCCGATGGCCTTCGCCCGGGCCGGACCCCGCGAGTGGGGGTGGCCGGCGCCGTGGGGGCGGTAGTGTAACGACGGGAGAGCGGATGTCAAGGTCGAAGCCTTGCCGACCAGCCTCGATCGGTCCCACCGCAGGCCTGCAATCGCCGGCCCCGCTCCAATCGTTGCCAGCGGCCCACAACTCGACCCCGGGCGTGCACGATCGCGCTCGCGGCCGGCGCCGTGAGGTTCGTGTTGGGGTTCGAGCGGACGATGTGACAACAAACACGAGGACGCAGG
>SXNM01000368.1 GCA_005777155.1 Pseudomonadota bacterium
CCGCTTCGCCCGTTGCCAGCGCGGGCGCCACGGCCGGCCGACGGCTACCCTCGGAGGTCGAGGCGGCCCTGCTGCGCGATGACGAGGCCGAGCACGCCGCTGCGGGCGCGGCGGCCCTGCGTCAGCGACCGGCGGCGCCGAGCCAGAGCGTCGGCACGCCCCAAGACGGCGTCCTGCGGTCCGGCGTCGTGCTGCGCGAGGCGCCCGATGGCGCGCTGCGACCGCTGCCCCACACCCATCGCCGAGGTTGGCTCTTTGGCACCGCGGAGCTCGTCGCGCTGCTGCAAGACGCGGCGCGGGCGATTCGCACCACGCTGCTGGCCCAGGGCGAGGTGGCGCTGCCGCTGCGCATCGGCAACCTGTCGCGCGAAGGCGGCGGCGACATCGCGCCCTCACGCAGCCACAACTCCGGGCGTGACGCCGACGTCGCGTTTTTCCACGTCGATCGCGAGGGTCGGCCGGTCGACGCCGACCACTACGTGCGCTACGACGCTCAAGGCGTCGCCGAGTGGCCGCCCGCCGTCGCTGGGCGCCTCTACTTCGACGCCAGCCGCAACTGGCTCTTCGTCCGCTACCTGCTCAGCGATCCGAGCGCTGTCGTGCAATGGATCTTCCTGGCGGCGCCGCTGCGCAACATGCTGCTCGACTATGCCTTGCGTGTCGGCGAGCCCGAGTCGCTGCGGCTGCGCGCGCTGCGGGTCCTGGTGCAGCCGACCGACAGCAGCCCGCATGCCGATCACTTTCACATCCGCATCGCCTGCCCGGGCGACGATAGGCCCGGCTGCGTCGACGGCCCCGGCCGCACCGCCGCAGCGCGCTTGGCCCAGATCGACGCCCTGCTCTCGCTCTACCACCACGGCAGCCCGGCCGAGCAGCGCTACGCCCGCGACATCTTGAGCCTGCCGATGAGCGGCGAGGACATCGCGCTGCCGCCTGACTCCGAGTCGGACCACGATGACGCCGACGCGCCGCCGAGCGCTGCCCAGCCGCCCGCCATCCAGGCCCCGGCCGCAGCCAAGCAGGGAGTGAAGCCATGAACTCGCCGCAGGGAGAGAGCCGCCGCCGCTTCCTCGAGCGGATCGCCGCCGCCTGCGCCCTGGCCGGCGGCTCGGCAGTCGCTTCCGACGCTGACGCCGCGCGCCCACGCAGCGCCAAGCGCGGCGCTAACGCCGGCAGAGGCGCCAGCCCCGGCAGAGGCGCCGGCGGCGGCAAATCGGTTCCAAAGCCGGACGCTTACGGCCTGCCCGAGCGCCAGCCCTACGGCCACGTCAACCGCAAGGCGAACCTGCCGCCCTGGGATGGCGCGACCTCCAGCGACTCGCCGCCCGGCCAGATGCGGATGTTCCGCGGCAACCGCCGCCACGACTACCAGGGCTCGGGCAAGCTCGGCACCGATCTGAAAGTCCTATGGAAATTTCGGATGTCCGACTACGCGACGCTCAAGCACGGCCAACCCACCGTCTGGCAGGGCACGGGCTGGACGGGCCAGACGCTCAAGGTCGGCGCCTACGTCTTCATCGGCTCGACGGGCGGCCACCTGCACTGCTTCGAGGCGGCGACCGGCGCCCTGGTCTGGGTGCTGGCCGCCGATCGCTGCTTCAAGGGCTCGCCCTGCTTCTACCGCAACCGCATCTACATCCCGAACGTCGACAACCACTTGCGCTGCGTCGACGCCGCCACCGGCGCCCTGCTCTGGAAGTGGCGCAGCCCGAACGACATGGACTCCTCGCCGCTCGTCGTCGACGGCGTGCTCTACGTCGGCGGCGAAGACGGCGCCGTCAAAGCGTTCGACCCTGAGAGCGGGCGGCTGCTGTGGCGCGTCCCCTTCGGCGTCGGCGAGGGCGAGAAGCCAGGCAGCGGCGGCATCGAGAGCTCGCTGGCCATCGACGACGGCGTCGCCTACTTCGGCCACCTCGACGGCAACGTCCGCGCCCTCGACCTCAAAACGCGCACGCTGCGCTGGCAGACCGCGATCGGCGGCGACACCGACGCCTCGCCGCTGCTGGCCGGCGACCGCCTCTACATCGGCTGCCAGTGCCCGCCGACCTCGTTTCATTGCCTCTCTCGCGCGACGGGAGAGGTCTTGTGGACCAAGGACATCGCTGGCGGCGTCTGGTCGACGGCGGCGGCGGCGGCCGGCATGGTCATCGTCGGCGGCCACGACGGCGGGATGCACGCCCTCGACGCCGCCACGGGCGAAGGGCGCTGGGTGGCCCGCGCCGGCGCCGCCATCTGGTCCTCGCCGGCCATCGTCGACGGCAAGGTCATCTTCGGCAGCTACGACCCCTACCTGCGCATGGTCGACCTGAAGACGGGCAGCCAGCTCTGGCGCGCAGATCTCGGCGGCCGCAGCCACTCGGCGCCGGCGATCGAGGACGGCAAGATCTGGGTCGGCAGCGCGAGCGGCTGGTACTACTGCTTCGGCTGAGCGCCGCGGCCTGATTTCGGCTTCGGCTTGCGTCGGCCCAGCACATCGGCCGGTGTGCGCTCGTAGACCAGAAACTCGATGTCTTCGGCGTCCTTGAGCTTGCGGCGCGGGATCATGTGGTGGACGTGGCGCATCCAGCCGGCGGCCAAGAACTCCTGGTAGGTGAGGCCGGGCTGCACGTTGTAGCGGTAGTCCTTGTTGATGCTGAAGGTTGAGAGCGTGCGGATGAGGACGCTCTCGGCGTCCATCGGCAGCCCGCGCAAGTTGGCGCGAAAATCCTTGCTGTACGGCCAGTACTGCTCGGCGTTGCTCAAGTAGACCACGCGAACCGGCACGTTGAGGCGCCGGGCGGCGTCGCCGACGCCGATGAGGCCCTTGGTCTCGAGCAGATTGGCCGACATGCGCCGCACACGCCCACCCTGGATCAACTCGCGAACGTACGCGTAATCTTGGGCGTCGTTTAGATAGGCGGTCTGCTTCAGCTTTTGCAGGCGCTTCTCGAGCAGGCGCAGGCGGGTGCTGACGTGGCTGCGGGCGTGCAGGTAGGTCTTGCGCAGCTCGGCCTTGGCGGCGGCGTCGAGCGGCTGGGTCCCGGCCTCGCTGGCGGCGTCGATGGCGGCGAGACCGGCGGCCTTGTCGGACCACAACCGCATGAACGCCTTGGGCTCTTGCGCCGCGGCGAAGAAGACGTGGTGGACGCCGTGCAGCCGCACGACCAGGACGTCGTAGTCGATGAGCCACGCCAGCTGGGGACGCGCCCAGCCGATGAAGAGATAGGCCTGGTCGGCGCCGACGCCGATGTAGCCGCCACCCTTGCCCTGCAGCGAAGGCCGCCACAGGTGACCGTTCCACTCGTCGCCGGCGAGGTAGTGGCGCCCTTCGTAGCCCTTGATGCCCAGCAGCTCCTTGGCTGGCGGGTCCTCGGGCGAGCCAAAAAACGTCGCCCGATCTGCGGCCGAGAGGGGCGGCAGCGCCGAGACGTCTTGGGCGCTGGCCACGGCGAGGGCGGCGACGGCGGCGACGAGGATCCACTTTCCGATCATGGCGTTCCCTTGTGGTTGCTGGGCGGGCCCGGCGGGCTTGGCGGCGAGGGTCCGGCTCCGACGACGCCCTCGTCGCCCCGGATCTCGATGACAGTGCGATTGCCCTCGACGGCGGCGCTGAAGGCCTGCAGATCCTGCAGCAGCGCGCGGGCGTAGGCGCCTCTCAGCGGCTGGGGCTGAAAGGGCGTCGGCCGGACCGGCGCCTCGGCGGGCAAGGTCCAGGTCTCCATGTTGTTGACGTAGAGCGGGACGAGCCGGGCCCCGGTGACCTGGCCGTCGCGCACCTCGACCAGGGGCAGCAGTCCGTACATGCGGGCGCCAGACTTGCGGTGGCGCATGGTCAGCGACGAGAACGAGAAGTTGCCGAGGCTGTAGAAGATGAGGCCGCGGCCGCGCCGCTCGACGCCCTGGATGACGTGCGGATGGTGTCCGATGACGAGGTCGGCGCCAGCGTCGATGAGGGCGCGGTACAGGCGGACGTTGTCAGCGTCTGGCGTGTGCTGGTACTCGCGGCCGGCGTGGACCGAGACCAAGACCAGGTCCGCCTTGGCGCGCGCCGCCCGGACCCGCGCTGGCAGGTCGGCGGCGTGCGGGCGGGCCACCAGCGGCGATCGGTTGATGCCGACGGCGATCATGGCGACTTTCAAGCGCTTGCCGGGCACCTGCAGCACGACGTCGCGCGACGCCTCGACCGGATCGAGCCCGGCGCCAGCCCACCACAGCGAATGGCCGGCGTCGCGGGCCTGCTGCAGGGTGCGCTG
This sequence comes from Pseudomonadota bacterium, assembly GCA_005777155.1. Taxonomy (GTDB): domain Bacteria; phylum Myxococcota_A; class UBA9042; order UBA9042; family UBA9042; genus SXNM01. The sequence continues at coordinate 4,233 of SXNM01000368.1, forward strand.
GGTGTCGGCGATGCCCTCCGGCCCGGCGTCGGCGATGTGGTTGTTCGCCAACGACAAGAGGTTGAATCCGGCGCCGAGGAGCCAGTCGAGGCGCTCGGGCGGCGTGATGACCTGGTAGGTCTTCTCGACCGTCGGACCGCGCTCGCTCAGCGGCGACTCGAGGTTGCCAAAGCGGAGGTCTGCCTCGTCGAGCCAGGGCTGGACGCGGGCGAAGATGCCCTCGCCGTCGGCGAGCGACTGGAGTTTTGCGGCGTACTTGGCGCGCGGCCACGCGATATCGCCGGCCAGCGCGATGGTGATGTCCTTCGGACCGCCCGGGCTCGGCGGCACGTTGCGCGGTGGCGGCATCGCCAAGGCGCCGATGGTCAGCCCGCTCGCCAACAGGGTAGCGGCGACGGCGGCGGCGCGCGGCGCGGCGGCCCAGCGCGTCAGGGGCGGCTCCGCCCTCACCCGGCACCGCGGGCGGTGGCCTGGCCGTTGGCCAAGGGCGAACGCGGCGCCTCACGGCAGTCAGGCTCAGCGCTGGGGTCGCAGGCGATTCGGACGTGAAAGTGGTTGTCGTGCAACTTCACGCCCGGCCAGGGCGGCATCATCCGGATGCGGGCGACCGCCAGCAGCGCAGCGTCTTCGCCAACGACTTCCGCGTGGTGGAGCAAGGCGGCGCGCAAGTAGGGCGCCACCACGATGCGCTCGATCTCGAACTGGGGTGCTCGCAGCAGCGCCGCGACGACCTGCCAATTGCGCGCGACGTCGAAGCGGTAGCGCGGGCCGTGGCTGCGCGACACCAGCTTGGCGTCGAAGTGGTGATAGACGGGAAAGCGAGGCCGCCCGCGCTCGTCGGCGACGTGAAAGGCGATGTCGACGTCGCGGCCGGACTCGTGCGAGGCGCTGTGTGGCATCTCGCCGCCGCCTTCTTGGCTCAGGTTGCCGATGACCAAGGGCAGGCGGCCGTCGCTCGTCACCCCGCGGGCGACGGCGAGCAGGCCGTCGACCAAGCGGCAGGTGGCCCAGCGCAGTTCGTGGCGCACGGAGAAGGGCTGCACGACGTGGTAGGCGCTAGCCCGAGGCAGCTCGCGGCCGCCGCGCAGCGACCCGCGCTCGGGTGAGCCGATGCTCTGGCTGTGGCAGGCGGCGCGGGCCTGTCCGGCGGCGACGAGGGCGCAGAGGCCGACCGCCCACACGAGGACACCGCTCCCAACGCGCTGCTCCCTCAGCTTCATCGACGCTCCGCTGTGGCCGTCACCTCGCCAGCGCCGCGCTCCGGCGAGGGCTATGGCTGGGGCGACTCTCGCAGCGCCGGCGGCTGGTCCGCGCGGCGCAACGGCCCCTTCTGGTCCGCCGGCGGCGCAGCGTCAAGGCCAGAGGGCGTCCGATCGTCGGGCAGATCGGTCGGCTCGTCGTCGGGCGGCACCTGCACCGCGTCGCCGCCAAGGGCCGCAGGCAGCGCACAGGCGCCGCCTTCGCGAAAGCGAATGTGGGTGTGGTTGTCGTGGCCGGCCGCGGCGCGCAGGACGCTGCGACCGCCATCAGGCATCGGACCGAACCAACGCTGACGATCGTGCGGCGGCAGATCGCTGCGCTGGGCGACGGCGCGCAGGGGCGGGATCAGCCGTCGATCGAGCAAAATACGCTCCACGCATCGCGTCTTGAGCAGGGTGGCGAGCAGCAAGAACTCGCGGCGGGCGTCGAGGGCTGAGGGTGTCGCCCGCCGCAACCGCGGAGACTCCTCGGCGGTGCGCAGGTAGAGGCCAACGTCGGCTTCGCGGCCGCCGCGGTGCTCCTGGTGTGGCGGCATGCAGCCGCCCCGCGGCAGCGAGAGGTCCTCGATGACGACGCGGTGGCCGCGCGGGGCGTAGCGCTGGACCGTCCGCGCGGCATGCCGCAGCAAGGCGACGACGAAGGGCCGCCCGTAGGCGCGATCGGGCGACACCGTAATGTAGGCGTCGGTCGAGGGACCCATCGACTCGCCGCCGCGCAGCGTCTCGCCCATCGAGGCGTCGCTGACGACGTACTTGCGGCGGTGGACGAGCGGCTGGCCACGCCCGAGGCCGTTACGGGCACGAAACGCCGCCTCGCTGACGTGGTAGCGCTGGGCCAGGCTGGCCTGGGTGTCGTGAAGGCGGGCACGCACCCGGCGGACGCTGCAGCGCGCCGCGACGTCGAGGGGGGCCAGCAACGACAGCGAGAGCGCGGCCACAGCCAGCAAGACGGCGGGCGCGACGACGCCACGCGACGCCCGCAGGCGACGCCCCACTCGCGCCACGGCGCGGCCTAGTGCAGCGTCGGTGACCAGAACTGCCACAACATCGACCCGGCGCCGAGGAGGTTCATGCCGACGCCGGCGATGGTGTGCTCGGTGCGGGTGTAGGTCTCGCGCCGCGCCGCATAGACGAGCAGGTCGAGCAGCAGCCAGCCGGCGCCAGCCAGCAGCAGACCGCCGAGCACCCAGTCGCCAAAGCCCAGCCCGCAGAGCAGGCCGAGCGCGAGGACCAGGGCGAAGATGAGGAGCTTGGTCCTGCCGACGCCCAGCAGAGTCGCCGTCGTGACGCGGCCGCCCTGCCGATCGCAGACGACGTCCATCACCTCGCCGATGAGCTGGGCCTGGGTGACGAAGAGGCCGAGGTAGAGCCAGCCGAGGGCCGACAGCGGCGGGCGCTGGTTCACCTGCAGCGACAGCACCACCACCAGCAGGTAGCCGAGCGCGTTGAGCAGGTCGAACGGGGGCCGGCCGCGCAGGCCGCCGACGCGCCGGTTGTAGCTAGCGTTGACCGCGACGATGGCAGCAAAGGTGCGGAGGATGGCGGGGCCGCGCGCCATGGCGAAGGCGATGACAAAGGGCAGCTGGGCGGCGAAGACGATGACCAAGAAGCGCCGCAGCTGCGCCTCGCTGGCGCGGGCACCGAACAGCCAGGAGTCCTTGCGGGGGTTGCGGGCGTCGAGGGCGACGTCGACGGCGTCGTTCCAGCCGTAGACCAGCGCGTTGAGCGGCCAGGTCGCGTACAAGAGCCCGAGCCAGAGCCAGGGATCGCCCCAGTCGGCGCCGCGCGTCAGCGGCAGCAGGTACAGCCACAGCGTCTGGAACCAGAGGCCCGGTCGGCTGATCTTGAGCGCCAGCGGCAGGCTGAGCCGATCGGGCTGCGGCGCCTCTGCGCTAGGCGGCGGGGCCTGCGTCATGACGGTAGACAGCGCTCGAGCAGCGCCTCGATGGCGACGCCGCGTGGCAGGGTGCCGAAGTGGCGGGTCCCGCCCTCGCGGCGCAGGCGGCTGGCGCAGAACGCGTCGGCGACCGCGCTTTGACCTGGGCCTTCGCCCGCCGCCGCCAGCAGCACGGCCCCCTGCAGCTGCACGGCGAGGCGCTCGACGAGGCCGCGGGCCCGCAGCTCGAGGTCAGCGCCGTCGGCCAGCTCGCGCTCGAGCGCGCAGAGCGCCGCATCGTAGCGTTGGTCGAGGCCGCGGCTGCCGCTCAGCTCGTCACGCAGCGCCGCCAGCGACTCGGGCTCACGCGCCATCGCCCGCAGGACGTCGAGGCAGATGACGTTGCCCGAGCCCTCACATCATCTGCATGCGTGAAAGCC
>SXNM01000369.1 GCA_005777155.1 Pseudomonadota bacterium
GAATCGAACCTGCAACCTTCCGCTTAGGAGGCGAATGCTCTATCCGGTTGAGCTACGGGGACCTCGCCAAGCGGCAAGACCCTAGCAACCGCCGCGGATAAGGGCAAGGGGCTGCGACCTGGCATGACGATGGCGTCGGATGCGCGTGCCAGGCGGCGGCGGTCGTGCTAGGAAGCGGCTACGCCGGCGGCGAGCAGCCGGTGCGTGGGAGGTCTCTGGTGCGCGCAGCCGACATCGTCGCTCTGCTCAACGATCCAGCGCCCGACCCCGCCAGGCTGAACGCCGCCGTCGAGGCCTGTGACCGCGCGTATTTCAACGACCTTGATGCCTTTGTCCCCGACCAGGTCTACGACCTCCTGGTGGAGCGCCTGCGCCTGCGCTGGCCGGAGGCTCCGGCGCTCCAGGCCATTGGGGGCGCCCGCCCCCGAGCCGAGCGCTCCGAAGATGGCGCCGCCGCTGGGGTCGCCGACGTCGAAGGCGGCGGCGATCCGCACGATGATGAGGGGCGCGTCGTCCACCGTGTGCCGATGTTATCGCTCGGCAAGTGTTATGATACACAGAGCTTTCTGCAGTGGTTGGGCGAACGCACGTCCCCGCTGGTCGCCAGCCCGAAGATCGACGGCGCGGCGGTGGCGATCCGCTACGACGCCAGTGGCCTGCTGATCGCCGCCGGCAGCCGCGGCGACGGGCGACGAGGCGACAGCGTGCTCCACAACGTGCGCCGCGTCCCGAAGGTGCCAGCGCAGCTGGACGTCGCGGCGCTCGCCGGCGTCGGCGTCTCCGGCGTCGAGGTGCGCGGCGAGGTGGTGCTGCCGCTCTCGGCGTTCGCTGAGGTGGCCGACCTGTTCGCCAACCCACGCAACGTCGCGGCCGGGGTGCTCAAGGCCAAGGAAGAAGCCGGGGTGCCGCCCGAGCGCCTCGCGTTCTTCGCCTATGATCTCATCGGCCTGCCGGTAGAGGGCGAGGTTGGCAAGGCTGACCGGCTGCGGGCGCTTGGCTTCGAGCCGGCTGCGGTCGAGCGCTGCCGACCAGACGAGGCGCCGGCGGTGTTTGAGCGCTGGGCGTCGGCGCGCTCGGAGCTCGACTATGAGATCGATGGCGTCGTCTTCAGGATCGACGACTTGGCTGAGCAGCGACGCCTGGGCAGCACCGCACATCACCCGCGTTGGGCCGTGGCCTGGAAGCTGCAAGGCGACTCCGGCGAGAGCCGCCTCATCGCCCTGGAGTGGAGCCTCTCGCGCACCGGCACCATCACCCCGGTGGCGCAGGTTGAGCCGGTTGAGCTCTCCGGCGCGATGGTGAGCCGTGCGACCCTGCACAACCTCTCGACGGTCGAGAGGCTCGGCTTGCGCGTCGGCGATCGCCTGAGCCTGACCCGACGTGGCGGCGTCATCCCGCACGTCGAGGCCAGCCTGGGCGGCGGCTCGGTGGCCTGCGCACCCCCCGCGACCTGTCCGAGCTGCGGCGAGCCCACGAGGGTGCACGAGACCGAGGGGCCATCTGGCACCCGGACGCTGCGCTGCGGCCGGCCAGCTGCCTGCCCGGCGGTGCTGCGCGGGCAGCTCTTCCACTACACCGCGGCGCTCGAGATCGACGGCTTTGGGCCGAAGCTGCTCGACGCCTTGATTGAGGCTGATCTCGTCCATGACGCCGCCGACCTCTATCAGCTGCGGCCGGAGACGCTTCAGCGGCTGCCGCGCATGGGTGCGACCCTGGCGACGCGGCTGTGCGCCAACGTCGAGGCCCGGCGCAAGGTGACGCTGCCGGCGCTCTTGGTGTCGCTCGGCATCGACTCGCTCGGCAAGCACGCGGCCGACCTCCTGGCGACGCGCTGGACGCTGGATGAGCTGCGCCAGCTGTCCATCGCAGAGCTCGCGGCGCTGCACTCGCTTGGGTCGCTCACAGCGGCGCGAATTGTCGAGGGTCTGCATGACGCTGCGCCGCTTCTCGAGCGACTCTTGAAGGAGATCCGGATCGTCGAGGTCGAGCGCGCCGGCGGCCAGGGCGGCAAGTTAGCAGGCCAACAGGTCGTCTTCACCGGCAAGCTAGAGCGCATGGGTCGCCGCGACGCCCAGCAGTGGGTCGTGCGCCAGGGTGGAGTGGCGGGCGCTGCGGTCACTGCCGAGACGACGATGCTGGTCGTCGGCGGCGATGAATTGGCGGCGGATCCGCCGTCGTCCAAGCTGGCCCGGGCGCGAAGGTCGTTGCAGGCCGTCGGCAAGCCGCAGATCCTCAGCGAGGAGGCCTTCTTTGCCTTGGTCGATGCCCTCTGACCGCGCCCTGCGCCCTCTGACCGCGCCTCGCCTCGCCGCGCTGTACGCGCTGTGCCTGCTCTCGCTGTGCCTGCTCGCGGCTCCGCGCGCCGCCGGTGCCGCGCAGGGTGAGCGCGAGCTTTGGGTGGCCGCGGGCGTCGACGCTGGTCTGGACCGGCTCGGCGTCGATCTGGGCGCCTCCCACTGGTGGCGCGATCTCGTCGCCGTCGACGCCGCGCTCGACCTGCGCCTCGGCCTCGGGGCCCCGCTCCGCGACACCGCGGGCGTCGGCGCCCGCCTCGGCGCCCGCGTCGCGCTGGACGCGCTGACCTACTGCCCGTGGCTCGGCGTCAGCGGTGGCGCCGGGTTGTCACGCGCTGGCGTGGGCTGGCTTGGACGGGCGGAGGCAGGCGTCCATTTTCGCCCCCACCGTGACTATTCGTTGCACCTGCGGGTCGCCTTGCGGCTCGAGGGCGTCGCCGGCGTCCTCGATCAGCGCTGGATGGTGCTCATCGGCGCTTCGCGCTGGACAGGTGGCGCCGGCGACCTCGACTTCTGAGAGCCGTCGCGCAGCTCGAGCGCGCGCGCTTTGGCGATCTCTTCCGCCGTCATCGCTTGCGGTGGGAGCTGGATCAAGTACGAGCGCCCCGCAGCCCTCGGCGTGGCAGGCGACGCTGAAGCAGCCACGGCGTCGAGGTCGGGCAGGGCTGGCGGCGGTTCCTGTCCGGTGTCCGGACGCAGCGAGCCGGTCCACGACTTCAGCGGCGGTCCGCCACGCACCGGCACCGACGCGCCGCGCGGCGCCGACTCGGCGGTGTTGACCTCAGCCGCCCGCGGCGCCTGGACGGCCAACGGCTGGCTGGAGCCCTGCGGGCCGGACGCCGCCGCCGGGCCGCAGACTGGCTCGCCGGTTGGGGCGCCCTGCGGACCCGGCGTCGCCGCGGCGC
>SXNM01000370.1 GCA_005777155.1 Pseudomonadota bacterium
CGTCGCAGTCGTCGTCGAGGCCGTTGCAGACCTCCGGCACCGCCTTGGCCTCGGGCCCGCCGGGATCGGTGGAGCACATCGCCTTGCCGATAGCGCTGCACGTCACCACCCCGGCGCCGCAGGTGCCCTTTCCCGTGCAGGGGCCGCCGAGAGCTTGACCGCCGAGGGCGACTCCGTCGTCGGTCTGGCCGTCGCAGTCGTCGTCGAGGCCGTTGCACACCTCGTCCGCCGCTTGGCTCTCGCCGCCGCCTGGGTCGCTGGAGCAGATCGGTTGGCCGTCTGGGCCGCAGACCGCGACTCCGGCGCCGCACTCTCCAGTGCCGAGGCATGGGCTGCCCAGCGGGGCGCCGCCGACGCCGAAGCCTTCGTCGGTGCTGCCGTCGCAGTTGTCGTCCAGTCCGTTGCAACCCTCAAGGGCTGGGCCGCCCAGGTTGGCCGAGCCGCCTGGCTGTGTGGAGCAGAGCGCCGCGCCGCCCTGGCACTCGACGACGCCGGCGCCGCACGCGCCGAGGCCGTCACAGGCGCTGCCGACCGGCTGGCCGCGCCACACCAGACCCTCGTCGGTCTGTCCGTCGCAGTCGTCGTCGAGCCCGTCGCACCGCTCGTCGGCGTGCCAACCAGGCACCGCGCCATAGTCGCACTGCAACAACCCCTGACCGACCAAACATGTCGCCAGCACCGCTTTGGCCTGACCTTTGCACACGCCGAGGGTGCTGCAGGAGTCGCGGGCGAGCAGCGACAGGTCGGCGTTGACCACCCCGTCGGCGGCGTCGAGCGAGTCGACGAGGCAGTCGCCATCGGAGTCGGCGAGCGCCGACTCGAGCAGATCGGGCTTGCCGTCGCCGTCTTGGTCGCGTGGCTTCTTGGGCTGGTCGCCGGCCTCGACGCCATCGAGGATGCCGTCGCCATCGCTGTCGGCCTGCCGCGGGTGGCTGCGCAAGGCCCTCTCGACGGCGTTGTGGAGGCCGTCGCCGTCGTCGTCCGCCGCCGGGTCGAGGCAGAGGTTGGCGTAGCAGAGCCCGCTGTCGCAAGCCGCCGAGTCGAGGCACTCCGCGCCGACCGCGCTGAGCTCACCACAACCGGCGAGCACCGTCAGCGCCCACGCCAGCCCGGCAGCGCGAAAAGCACGCTCAGTCGGCGCCAGCGGCCGGCGAGCGGTGTCCAGACGCCGAGCCGTCGGCGAGAGGACCGCGGCCCTCTGGCTCAGATCGCTCCGCACGACGAGGTCATTTAGAAGTGCCCGCTGGAGAGCTGCTCGATGGAGAGGGTCCGGATGAAGATGTGCCAGGCGCGTCACAGCAGGGCACCTCAGCGCGGCGCGGCGCTCCGGGCGCTCAACGCCGTCAGCAGCTTGCCATGCAGGCCGCGAAAGTCGCGCCCGCTCATCGCCAGCACGACGTCTCCCGCGCTTGCCTCGACCGCCAACAGGGCGACGATGTCGTCGACCTCTGGCACATAGCGGGCGCGCAGGCCGGCGGCGCCGAGATCGCGCACCAAGCGGTCACAGTCGAGGTAGTCGGTGCCATCGCTGGCGCCAGCGCCCCCTGCGTCCTGCGCCTTGCGCAGCGGGCTACAGAAGACCACCTCGTCGGCGCCGCTGTGGGCGAAGGCGTCGACGTAGGCCTGCTGGAAGAAGGCTCGCCGCGACGTATTCGACTCGGCCTCGAACAGCGCCCACAGGCGTCGGCCCGGCCAAGCCGCGCGGATGGCGGCGACGGTCTCTTCGACGGCTGTGGGGTGATGGGCGTAGTCGTCGAGGACGGCCACACCGTCGACTTCGCCCTTCCACTCTTGCCGCTTTTTGACGCCGGTGAAGCGCAGCAGCGCCGCCGCGGCGTCGGTGGCCGAGACGCCGAGGTCGAGGACCGTCAGCAGCGCGGCTACCGTGTTGCGGGCGTTGTGCATCCCAGGGATTCGGCTTTGAAAATCGCCGAGGGTGCGCACCTCTTCGCCGCTGCGCTGCCGCAAGATGAAGCGGGCGCCGCCGTCGACGAGCTGCACGCCCTCGCCCCAGGCGTCGAGGCCGAGGGCGCGGGCCTCCGCTGCGTCGCGGGCGAGGCCGTAGCGCACCACACGACAGCGGGCGGCATGCAGCGCGGAGGTCACGCGTGGGTCTTCGCCCCAGGCGACGAGCAGCCCGTCTTCGCGCACCAAGCTGGCAAGCAGCACGAACGCGCGCTGCACCGCCTCGAAGTCGGGGTAGATATCGGCGTGGTCGAACTCGACGCTGGTCAGGATGGCGTGATGTGGCCGATAGTGCACGAATTTCGGGCGCTTATCGAAGTAGGCGGTGTCGTACTCGTCGCCCTCGATGACGAAGGGCGCGCCGACACCACCGGCACGAAAAGAGGTGCCGAGATCGAGCGGGACGCCGCCAACCAACAGGCCGGGGTCGCGACCGCAGTCGTGCAGCAGCCAGGCGGTGAGCGAGGTGGTCGTAGTCTTGCCGTGGGTGCCTGTGATGACGACGGGCAGTCGATCGGCGAGCAGCCAGTCGCCTAGCGCCTCAGGAAACGAGGCATACGGCAGACCCCGCGCCCGCATCTCCACCGCCTCGGGGTTGTCGCGGCGGGTGACGTTGCCGACGACGACGGCGTCCGGTGCCCAGTCTAGGTGAGCGGCAGAGAAGCCCTCCATCACCGGGACCTGCCACCGTTCGAGGTTGCCCTTCATGGGCTCAAAAACGCCGGCGTCGCTGCCGCGGACCTCTTTGCCAGCGGCCTTGAGCAGCCCGGCGAAGTTGCCCATGGCTGAGCCGCCGACGCCGATGAGGTGTACGCGCTCGACCTTGCTCCAGTCGACGCGCGGCCGCGGCTCAGGCACGCGCTCGGCTGGGCCGGGCCGAGGCTCGCCGATGGGCGGCGCGGCGCTCACCGGAACACCATCAAGATTGCACCCTTGGCGCCGCCGTCGGCGCGGCTGCGCCAGATCGCCGCGACGCGACCATCGGACCACGCCACCGACGCCGAGTCGCTCTGCAGGCCGGTCGAAGGCGTCACTTGGCCCACATCGCTGATGGTCGCGAAGGTGCCGCCGTCGAGCAGGTCGCGGCCGAGCACGTCGCCGCCGTCCGAGGTCACGCTGCTCCAGGTGACGACGAAGCGGCTGACACCGGCGGTCACCGCCGGCTGGCTCTGAACGCCGCTGGTGCTGGCGTTGAGTGTCTGCGGGCCGAAGCCGACCTTGCCATTGGCGTCCAAGCGGACCCCGACGATGTCGCCGCCGTCGCTGCCCTCGGACTGGCGCCAGACGACGAGGTGCTCGCCCTTGGCGTTAGACGCCAGCGCCAGCTGATCGCCCGACTTGCCCTCAGCGGTCAGCCGCTGGGGCGCCGAGAGCGAGTCGTCCGCCGCGACTTTGCGCCAATAGACGCCATCCTTGCCGTCGTTACCGCCGCTGCGCGACCAGGCGACCACCAGGCTGCCGTCGGCCAGGCGGGCCACCGCCGGCGCGCTGACCGAGCCACCTGCGCCAGCGAGGCCGCTCTGCTTGGCGGGCGAGACAGTGATCGCGTTTCCGGCGAGAGCGCCTTCGATATCCAGGCGCTGGGCACGAATCGACTTGACGCCGGTGTCGTCGTCGGTCCAGACCACGACGCCGCCCTTGGCGTCGCCGGCCAGCGCCGGTTGCGTCTGGCTTGCCGAAGGCTTGGCGCCGACCGCGCTGTCGCTCGCGACGGCGCTTCCGGCGCTGCTGAAGGCGCGGACATACACCTTGGCGAGGTTGCCTGTGCTGTGCCACGCCACCGCGAAACCGGTGCCGACCGGCGCGATGGCGACCCGCGACGCGGCTTGAGGCGTGCTGGTGCTTTGTGCGGTCAAGGCGTTGCCGCCCTTGCCGGTGGCGTCGAATACCCGCACCCGGATGACATCGCTGAACTGCTGCGACGCGAACCAGGCGACGGCGAAGCCCTCGCCCACCGCCGCGGCGGCTGTGCGCTGGCCGTCTTCGCTCGGCGCCGTCGAGATGGTGAGCGCCCCATCGATGACACAGACGCCGTAGCCAGCGCAGCGCCCGGTCGCGCACGGCGTGCCTTTGGTCTGGCTGGCACCGTCGGCGGCGCAGACCAAGATCCCTGCCTTGTCCGCCGGATCGCAGCGAGTCTGGCCGCCGATGCACAGCTTGCAGGCGCCCGCCTGGCACGCCGGCTTGTCGGTGGGACAGGCCTTCGGGGTGCCAAAGCTGCCACCAGTGCAGGTCAGCGTCGAGGTCTCGTCGGCGCAGACCGTGACCCCGCTGTCTGCGAGCGAGGCCTTGCCGCCGGCGTCGAGGCGGGCGCACTGGCCGGGCGTCGCGCTGCAGACCTTGGAGCCGGCCCCAAGCACCTGGGTGCAGCCGCCAGTCTTGCAGGCGGTCTCGTCTTGGCAGCCCTGCAGCGCGCCGCAGAGGCCAGGGTCTGTGAGGCCGTCGCAGTCGTTATCCTTGCCGTCACACGCCGTCTCCGCGCCCTGAAAGTCGGGCGACTGGTAGGCGCAGACAGACTGGCCGCCGACGCAGGCCGCGACGGCGCCTGCAGCGCAGACGCCGACCTTTTTGCAGCCGGCGAGCGCCTTCTGTCCGAGGTTCTCGTCGGTCTGGCCGTCGCAGTCGTTGTCCTTGCCGTCGCACAACGTCTCGGTCTGCTCATAGGCTGGCACCTGGCCGACATTGCAGACCCAGGTGCCAGCGCTGCACGTCGCGGTGGCGACGCCCTGACAGACGCCGAGGCCGCAGCCCGACTTGGCGACGGAGAGCTCGGCCTGTTCGTCGGTCTGGCCGTCGCAGTCGTTGTCTTTGCCGTCGCAGCTGGTCTCGGTCGTCGCCTCGTAGAACGCCACGCTGCTGTAGCTGCACGTCGGCTTGCCGCCAGCGCAGCTCACCTGCACGCCGAGGTCGCAGACGCCCTTGCTCTTGCAGCCGTTGGCGGCGGGGTCGGCCGTCTCGTCGGTCTGGCCATCGCAGTCGTTGTCCTTGCCGTCGCAGCTGAACTCGAGGGCCTCGTGGCCCGCGGCGGCGAGGCTCAGCGCGTCGCAGGTCCAGACGCCGCCGGCGCAGATTGGCGCCGAATCCTTGCAGACACCGGCGCTGCTGCACGGCGACGGCGTGGGCGACGGCAGCTGCTCGTCGACCTGGCCGTCGCAGTCGTTGTCCTTGCCGTCGCACAACGTCTCGGTGGTCTGGTAGGCCAGCACCGCGGCGTAGTCACAACTCCAGGCGCCAGCCTTGCAGCGGCGGGTGACGGTGCCGGCTGCGGCGCCCTTGCACAGACCTTGGGTGGCGCAGGCGGCCGTGTCGGCGTCCCACAGCGGCGCCGGTGTGCCGTGGACGTTGTCGATCTGGCCGTCGCAGTCGTTGTCTTTGCCGTCGCAGAGCGTCTCAAAGGGCTCGTAGCTGGCGATCTGGCCGACGGCGCACGCGGGCACGCCGGCGACACAGGCGATCTGCACCTTGCCGCCGCAGACCCCGGCGACCGGACACGTCCCGCCACCCGGCAGCGCCGTCGGCGACAGGTTCACATCGGCGAATCCGTCGCAATCGTTGTCTTTTCCGTCGCAGCTCAGCTCCGAGGGCTCATAATCAGCGGCGGCGGCGTAATGGCAATTCCAGGCGCCAGCCTCGCACATCGGCGCGGCGAGCTGGGCGCAGACGCCGCTGCGCTTGCAGTCGGTCACCGCCGCCAGCGCGTCCTCGTCGGTCTGGCCGTCGCAGTCGTTGTCCTTGCCGTCGCACTTGGTCTCGGTGACCTGGAAGTCCGGCAACGAGGCCGGATCGCAGAGCCAATCGCCGCCGACGCAGGCGGCCCCGATGGTGGCGCCTTCGCAGACGCCGACCACAGGGCAGGCGTCGGCTGGGGCGCTCAGGGCCTCGTCGGTGAGCCCATCGCAGTCGTTGTCGAGGCCGTCGCAGAGGCTCTCGGTCGTCTCGTAGCCGTCTGGCTGCTTGGCGGCGCCGGTCTTGGGCTTCCAGTCTGAGCAAACCGCCACGCCCTTGGTGACGGTGCAAGTCGCCGACCAGCCGCCACAGACGCCGCGCGTGGTGCAAGGGTTGGGCGCGCACGGGTCTACGCCGCCGCCCTTCTTGTCCTCAATGCTGACAAAGCAGCCGGGGAGCGCGCTCGCGACCAGCATCGCGAAGAGCAAGCGCATGACCGGCCGGGCGACCGCGAGCGGGCCGCCCCCGAGGTCGACGCGCACGCTGGGAAAATCAAGCATCTCGTGCACTCCTGCGAGCGTGTCGTGACGTACCATCAGAACAGCCACGTGAAGCCGACTTGGCGGCCCGACCAAAGCAGCTGCCACGTCGGCGCCGTCGCGGCCTCTGGGGCGGCGGCGGCGTCGAGCAACACCTCCGACCGCGGCGTCGGCCTCAGCAGCAGCCATGTCGCGCCGCCAGCGACGAGCGCGCCGCCCGCTGCGAAGGCGATGTTGGCCAGCTGGGCATTGTCGCGCGCCGCGGCGCCGTAGGTCGCTATGTTGCGGTCGTACTTGGCGTCTGCAGGGTTGAGTCCATTGGCGACCTGCACATTCTGCCAGGCGAGCCAGCCAAAGTACCCGCCGGCTCCAGCGGCGGCGGCGCCGAGGCCTGCGACGACGTAGGGCGCCCAGCGGTAAATCGACGAGGGACCGGCCGGCCGCGGCACCGCCTTCTCCGGCGGCGGCGGCTCAACGGCCCCTCGGGCCACGCCGTGCGGATCGCCGTCGCCGGTCTTGCCGTCGCCGGTCTTGCCGTCGCCGGTCTTGCCGTCGCCGGTCTTGCCGTCGCCGGTCTTGCCGTCGCCGGTCTTGCCGTCGCCGGTCTTGCCGTCGCCGGTCTTGCCGTCGCCGGTCTTGCCGTCGCC
>SXNM01000371.1 GCA_005777155.1 Pseudomonadota bacterium
CTCACCCGCTCGGCGTCGAACGCGTACTTCTCCCAGACCGTGCGCGTCATCGCCATCCCGGACAGCGACCAGGCCGTACGCGACGCCGTCGACCGGGTGTGGGAGGACTACCTCCAGTACTGCGAGTCGGAGGCTGAGGTCCGCAAGGAGCGCCGCAAAGAGAAGGTCGTCGCTGCCCTCGAGGGGTGCAGCGATGCCGTCGTCTGGGCCGAAGTCCAGCGCCGGCTCGGCGGGCACGCGCCCGTAGAGAAGGGCATCAAGCAGGCCGAGATCGAGACCCTATTGGCCCAAAGGGAGAGCCTCGGCGAGGACAAGCCAGACGGCGACTTCTACGCCCGCGCGCACCCCGTCGGCACACTCCCCCCGGAAGCCGCGGGCAAGCTCGGTCGCCTCGTGCTCGTGCACCGGCTGCGGGAGGTCTCGGCGCAGATCGGCTTCACCCGGTTCGAGGCCACGCTGCCGGACATCCACGGCGAGCTCGACCTCGAGGTGGAGCTGGCCCCTCTCTCGCGCGACCTCACCTGGCTGCCCGCGAGCCAGATCCGCGGCGAGGGCATCTTCCTCTCGATCTCCGCCGACGCGATCCAAGACTGGCTGAAGCGGCCGGCCGTCGAGGCGCGGGCCGCTGCGCTCATCGCCGGGTTCAAGCAATGGCAGCGCCTCAAGAATGCGGAGTCGGCGTCGTTCGCTGGCCTGCCGTACATCATGCTGCAGTCACTCGCCCACCTGATGATCACCGCGCTCTCGCTCGACTGCGGCTACTCGGCGAACTCGATCAGCGAGCGGATCTACGCGGGTGAGTCCGGCTATGGCATCCTGCTGTACACAGGGACGCCGGGCTCGGAGGGCAGCCTCGGCGGCCTCGTCGAGATGGGGAAGTCCATCGGTCGCACGCTCGAGCGGGCGCTGGAGCTGGGGCGGCTGTGTTCGAACGACCCAGTCTGCGCGCAGCACGACCCCGCCGACCTCCACGAGGAGCGCTTCCTCCACGGCGCGGCGTGCCACGGCTGCCTGCTCATCGCCGAGACGAGCTGCGAGCGGCAGAATCAGATGCTCGACCGCGCGCTGGTGGTGCCGACCGTCGCCACGACGGGCGCCGCGTTCTTCCTCGGTGCCGAGTGAACCACCCGCTGCGACGCCTCGGCATGGCCGCGTTGACGGGCCTCGCCGATGCCCTGGCGGCCGGGACCATCGGAGCGCCGATCACCCGCGCGGGGCTTGGCCCCCATGTGCCCGACGACCACCTCGACGCCGTGTGGGCGGCGCTGACCGCGCTGGAGGCCGACGGGATGGCGCCGCGCCACGTGGCGCGCGCCCTTCGCCTGCTGGTCGAGGAGCGCGAGGCGGGCCAGCGCATGTCGGACCGGGTGGAGCTCGTATGGTCGCCGCCCGACCTTGACGCGATCGACGCCCGCGACACGGCGGTGGTCGTCCAGGAGCTGTTCCGGCGGGCCAAGGGGTCCGTGCTGATCTCGACGTTCGCGCTCGACGAGAAGAAGAAGGCCGCCGCGCTGTTCGGCGAGCTGGCCGCCCGAATGGACGCTGAGCCCGCGCTGCTGGTGCGGGTGTTCGCCAACATCCACCGCAAGCACCACGACGACACGCCATCGATTGCGCTCGTCCGCGAGTTCACCCGCCGGGTGCGGGAGGACGTCTGGCCCGGTCAGCGGCTGCCGGAGGTGTTCTACGACCCGCGCTCGCTCGAGACCGACGGCGTCAAGCGGGCGGTGCTGCACGCCAAGGCGGTCGTCGTCGACGGGCGCTGGACCCTGCTGACCTCGGCGAACTTCACGGAGGCGGCGCAGGAGCGGAACATCGAGGCTGGCGTGGTCATCGACGACAAGCGGCTGGCCCAACGGATGACGCGGCAGTTCGATCAGTGGGTGGAGGCTGGCGTGCTTCGGGGCATTGTCCTGACGTGACCGCGAGATGGAGACGTCGGCAAGAGCTTTGGCTGGGTCTCGATCTACGGCGAGCTGACCACGGCGCTGGTGGCTTGCGCAGCGCGCCAGGGTGAGCTGGTCCAGCTCATTGCGGAGCTCAACGGCGCTAAGAACCCCGGCGTTGACTATCGGCGCCTGGGCCGACTGCGGCGACGCCACGCTGACGGCCCTCCACCCATTTACGTCCAACGCCAGCGTCCATCGTGGGCAGAAGGACGAGAAACGCCGCGCGGTCTTGGCCCGGCTCACTCTCTTGCCCCCGGTCGCCAAACCAGCCCCCGAAGGCGCACCAAGACCCCCACCGGCGAAGCCAGCGCAGACCGCGCAAACCATGGCACACAAGCCACCGCAGCACCCGACGCCCTCCGCCGCCGTCCCGGCCGGCGAACGCCATCTGACCGGCAGGAGGCCGTGATGCGAGCGCTGTCCAGCGCAGCGAGGTTCGAACAGGGCGCCAGCCCGATGGGCGTCTACCGCGAGACGGTCGAGCAGCGGCGCGAATAGGCGCTCCGCGACATCGCCGCGCACCCAAAACGCACCCCGCCACCCACGAACCCTCAAGGCCCGCGGCCGAGACGTCAAGACGCGCCCGTTTTGCCACGCCAGCCACACGGCTCTACGCTCACAGGTTGGCGCCGACGCCCCGACGCCCGCGGACGCCGGTTGGAACCGTGGAAAACCCGGGCGAGCGTTGATGCCGCAGGTCTCTGCCGACTACCTCGCCCGCTTTACGCCCGCCTCGCTGATGTCGCGGCTGCTCGCCGACCCGAGGCCGCTGCAGAGCGCGGTGTCCGACGAATTGCGTGGGGCCGTGATGTTCGCCGACATCTCCGGGTTTTCGCGTATGACCGAGATCCTGTCGGTCCGACCCGATGGGGCTGAGCGTATCAACGCCGCGCTGAACGGCTACCTCGGCAAGCTGATTGAGACCGTGACCGACCACGGCGGCGACGTCATCAAGTTCGCAGGCGACGCGCTGATCTGCGTCTGGGATGGCACCGGCACCGGTGAGGCGAGCGCAGCACGTGCGGCTGCAGCTTGCGGCTTGCGCGCCCAAAAAGAACTGGCCGGCTTTACCGTCGAAGGCGACATCACGCTGTCGATGCGCGTGTGCATCTGCTCGGGCGCGATCTCGATGCTGCATGTCGGCGGCGTGCTCGAACGGTGGGAGGTCGTGCCGACCGGTGCCGCGGTTGCCGACCTCAAGAGCCTGCGCGCGCTGACGGCCCCCGGTCAGGTGGTGGTCAGCTCGGTGGCGTGGTCGCAGCTCGGCGCCCCATTTGCCGGCCGCGTCGTGCCCAAGCTGGGTGCCGACGAAAGGTCGGTCGCGGCGGACCAGGAAGCGCGGACCAGCCGGGCGGCTGTGGGGCCCTCGGGCGATAGGCCCATGCGCCTGACCTGGGTCGACGACCTGCCGCCGGCCGAGCCCCTGCTGCGCGTGCCCGTGCACCCCGACGCCGAGCCGACCCTGCGGATGTTCGTGCCGGGCGTCGTGCTGTCGCGGCTGGCGGAGGGCATGAACGACTGGCTCAGCGAGCTGCGCCGGGTCTCGGTGGTGGTCGCAGCCTTGCCGGGTGGCGTCGCCACCCACGTCAACGTGCACCACGTGCAAGCGATGGTCACGGCGATGCAGAAGGCGGTGTACCGCTACGACGGCGCAATCAACAAGATCAGCGTCGACGAAAAAGGCGCGGTCCTGATTGCCACATTTGGCCTACCGCCGATATCGCACGAGGACAACGCCGCCCGCGCCCTGCAAGCCGCCATGGCCATCCGCAAGGCGCTGTCGGAGAGCGGCGTGCAGGCCGGCGTCGGCGTGGCGACCGGTCAGGTGTTTTGCGGCACCGTCGGCAGCAGTGAACGCTGCGAATACAAGGTGATCGGCCACGTGGTCAACCTCGCCGCCCGCCTGATGGATGCCAGCGAAGGCCGGCTGTGGTGCGACGACCTGACGGCGCAGCATGCCAGTAACCAGCTTGAATTGCAGAAGCTGAGCGTCATCGAAGTGCGCGGCCGCAGCGAGCCGGTGCAGATCTGGGCACCGACCGGCAACCTGCGCGCGGCAGTCAGAGCCAAGACCCTGATGGTCGGCCGCGAGCAAGAGCGCGAAGCCCTGGCCGAATGCATCCAGTCGTTAATGCGCGCCCGTCAGAGCTCGGCGACGGTGATTATCGGCGAAGCCGGTATGGGCAAGTCTCGGTTGCTCGACGACTTCGAGCGTCAGGCCGCGGCGCTCAACCTGCGCATCCTCAAGGGCGCTGGCGACGCGGTGGACCGCAACGCGCCGTATCACCCATGGCGCACGGTATTTGCCGATATCTTTTGCATTGGACCCAATGACGATCTGTCTGAGCGCGGCGCCAAGGTCGAGCTTTTCTTGCAGGCGCTGCCCGACAAACTGCGTGTGCTGCGGCCACTGCTTGAGGTCGTGCTGGCGGCCGATTTGGCCACCGACGAAGCGGTGCGCCACCTGTCGGGCGAGGCGCGGGCGCAGCAGACCCAAAAACTGTTGGCCGCCGTGTTGCAGCACGCGGTCGACAAGCAGCAGCTAGCGATTGTCTTGGAAGACGCGCACTGGTTCGATTCGGCGTCGTGGGCGCTCTTCCGCTCACTGCGTCTGAAAGTGGTCCCGGCCATGTGGGTGGTGGCATCGCGGCCCATCGACGAAGCGCCTGAGGAGTTTCAGGCGCTTATACGCGACGCGGACATCAGGAAGCTGCGGCTGGGGCCGTTGAGCCGCGACGACGCCGGCAACCTGGCGTGCCAGCGCATCGGCGTCAAAGGTCTGCCAAGCGAAGTCATCGATCTGATTGCCTCCCGCGCCGAAGGCAATGCGCTGTACGTCGAAGAGATGGCCTTGGTGTTGCGCGACACCAAAAGCATCGTCATCGAAGGCGAAGACGCGCGGCTCGCTGTGCCGATCGAGGAGCTGGGCAATTTGCAATTGCCGGCGACGGTCGAAGGCCTGATTGTCAGCCGCGTCGATTCGCTGCAACTGCCTGAACAGATGACGCTCAAGGTGGCGTCGGTGTTGGGACGGCAGTTTCCCATCGAGACGGTGCAAGAGGTCTACCCGCTGCACGAGCACAAGGGCGATGTGCCAAAGATGATCCCCGGGCTCATCTCGCAAGAGCTGGTGCGCACCGCCGACATCGCCGACCAGTACATTTTCAAGCATGTGCTGACCAAAGAAGCGGTATATGGCCTTATGCTCTTCGGCCAGCGCCGAGGGCTGCACCGCGCGGTGGCGCAATGGTACGAACGCCGCTACACCGGCGACCTGTCGCACCATTTGCCGATCCTGGCCCACCACTGGATGCGCGCCGAAGAGTGGAGCAAGGCGCTGTCGTGCCTCGAGATGGCCGCCGAGCAGAACTTGGATCGCTACGCCAACCGCGAGGCCGTCGAGCTCATCACCCAGGCGCTGCAACTGGACAAGACCCACCCCGAGCAATCGGACGACCTGCGCCGCGCGCATTGGCACCGCAACATCGCCGAGGCGTGGTTTCGGCTGGGGCGGCTCGATTTGACCAAGACCCATGGCCGACAAGCGCTCAAGTACCTGGGCAATCCGGTGCCGACCACGCTCGTGGCCACAGTCGGCGGCCTGCTCGGCTAGGCGCTCGTGCGCGTGGCGCAGCGTTGGTTTCCGCAGCCTTTTGCCCTGGTCGACGACGGCGACAAGCAGCGCCGCATTTGGGCCACGCGCGTGCTCAACCGCTTGACTGAGATCCACATCTACGCCGAAGACGCCGCGGGTTGCCTGGATTCTGGCCTGCGCGAGTTGAACGTGTCGGAGCCCGCCGGCCCCTCGCCCGAGCTCGGCAAGGCTTACGCAGTGATGGCGGTGGTGTTGGGGGCGGTGCCGCAGTTGCGCGGCCTTGCCAGCCATTGGGCAGCGCGCGCCATCGAAGTGACCGAGCGGGCCGACGGCGCCAACGCCGCGCTGGCCTACGTGCTGTCGCGGGTCGCCATCGTCGACTTGTACGACGCCAAGTGGCCGGGCGCCGAGCGCAAGCTGCAGCGCGCCGCCGACGTCGCGCGCACCTTTGGCGACCGCCGATTGCGCGTAGAGGCGCTCGGCGTGCACGGCATCACGCTGTTCTTCGCGGGGCGCTACCGCGAGGCGCAAACCAACTTTGAGAGCATGAAGTCGAGCGCGCACTTCAGCAACAACGTGCAGATCCAGGCCTGGGCCACCCTGATGACCGCTGCCGTACATGCCCGCACCGGCACCGCAGAAGATGCGAGCGCGCAGTACGCCCAGATTGCCGACTGGGTCGCCAAGAACGCCACCAAGAGCGAAGTCTTGTGGGCCAACGGCATCGAAGCCCTGGCGCGGGCCCGCCGCGGCGACGCCAAAGGCGCCCTGGAGCTGGCCGACGGGCTGCTGCCCTACATTCAGAAGCGTCCGGTCGCCTACTGGGTGCAGCACGCGCTGGCGGCCGTGGCCGAGACCTTCCTGTTGCTGTGGTCCAAGGCCCCGCCCAGATCGCCCGAAGCGGCGCTGCTGCGCGCCAAGGCGGCGATCGGCTGCCTAGCCCTGCGGCGGTTTGGCGGCGCGTTTCCGTTTGGCCGACCGCAGGCGTTGCTGTGGGACGGCGTATTTGAACAGCAAGCAGGTCAACCCGCCAAGGCAGCCCAGCTGTGGCAGCGCTGCGTTGCGACCTGCGACAAGCTGAATATGCCGTGGGAATCGGCGCTGGCCAAGCGAGAGCTCGGCCGCTACCTGCCGAAGAGCGACCCGCAGCGCAACGTCTGGCTCGACCAAGCCATTGAAGAACTTGAAACGCTCGGCGCTCGCTGGGACCTGGATTTGGCCGGCCACGAACGGTGGAAGGCCTAGGCCCTGTGCCCGTCGCCGATTGGGTCCTCTGCCGCGCTCGCCCGACGACGCGACGCGCCATCAGCCGGCGGTGCCTGCGCTCAGCCTGCCGACCTTGGCAGCGCCGCCCGGCCGCCGTAGCGCGCCTCCAGGCCGGCCCAGATCAGCAGCGCCAAAGCCGCCAGCGCCGCCGCCGCCGCCAACATCGCCGCGTCGGAGTGGGCGTCAGCGAGCCGTCCTAGCGCCGCCGGTGCCACCAAGAACGCGACGTCCCACAGGCCCGTGAACACCGACAGCGCCGAGCCTCGCACGGCCGCCGGGCAGCGGCTGGCGACCTGGCTGGTCAGCACCGGAAAGCCCAGCCCGTGGCCGATGCCGCCGAGCAGGCCCGCCAGCAAGAGGCCGGAGTGGCTCTCCGCTGCGGCCAGCGCCAGCGCGCCAAAGGCGAGGACCGCCATGGCCGGCGCGACGAGGTTGTGCGTGCCCACGCGGTCTGGGAGCTTGGCGCCGACGAGGCGAATGGCCACCGCGCCGCCGCCGTACGTCAGCCAGACATCGGTCGGGATCGGCAGGCCGCGCGCCGCCGCCGTCACCGTGGCGAAGGCCTGGAAGAGCACTACCAGCGCGGCGAAGGCGAAGGTGGCGAGCCACGCCGACCACAAGGGGCGACGGCCCAGGGCGCGCGCCAGCGTTCGGAGCGGCGGCAGCGCGTCGGCGGCGGTGCGTGGTCGCTCGCGGATGCGCGACAGCGGCCACAGCGAGCAGAGCACGGCGCTGGCGGCGATCGGCACCACCCAGCGCACCTCCTCGGCCGAGACGCCGACCCGCGTCAGCAGCGGGTTGATCCAGAGCGGCAACAAGCCCGAGATGCCGAACAGCGCGATGCCTTCGGTGCGCCGCGTCGGCGGGACCAGATCCGTCACCAGCGTGAAGTAGCCGGTGAACGCGGCGGCGGCGCCGAGGCCAAAGGCCACCCGTGAGGCCCAGGCGACGCCGTCAGGCCGATCGATCCACCACACCAGGACCATGGCCAGGGCTTGGAGGCAGCCGCCGACGGCGATCACCTTCTTGCGCCCCCAGCGGTCGAGGCCGACGCCGACCAGCGGCCGCACCAGCAAGCCGGCGATGGCCGCGGAGCCCATACTCTCGCCGATCCGCGCCCGGTTGGCGCCGATGTGGTCGAGGTACACGGGCAGCAGGAGCATGGAGCTCCAGCCGAGCGACGACAGGGTGTGGGCGACGACGATGCGCACGAAGTCGGGCGTGAACATGCGGCCGTCGACCGCGGGCGTCGCGGCCGGGTCTGAAGACGCGGCGGCTGCGGGGGTGGTCGCGCTCAGGAGCGTGTCGCGACGGGGTGCGCGTCCTTGGCGGCGCTGACGCCGGCCAGCGTCTGCAGCAGCATGCCGCCCGCCGCAGACTCGACGATGACGCCGCTCTGGCCGCCGTCGCGGACGACCGCGCCCGGCGCCATGCTGCCGACGCAAGCCACCAGCGCCCGCGCCCAAAGCCCGACCCGCTCATCCTCCACCTCGTCGCCGACCAGCTCGGTGAACGGGCGGGAGGTCCGGCCATCTCCGGCGCGGCGCAGGACCAGCTTGTGCAGCAGGCGGGCCAGCCGATCGGGGCCTGCGCTGTCGCCACCGTCGCGGCCAGAGGCCAGCCAGCCGGTCAGCGCCAACACCCGCAGCGTCGTCGGGTCGAGCTTCTCGTGCGGCTGGGCGTCGCCGATGCGGGCCAGGAACAGCGCCGCTGCCTCCTCGACCCCCGGCGGCAGCCCGCCCTGGGTGCCGGTCAGGCCGAGGCCGAGGACGACGTGGGCCACGGCCTGCCGGGTCTGCACCGATCCGTCCAGGGCACGCAGCGCGTGCACGGCCAGGATCGCCGCCTCGACGGCGTGGCGCGGGACCGAAGCCGCGGCGTGGCCGAGCGCGATCGCCCGCAGCACGCCGCCGGCGCGCACATCCAGCGCCTCCTCGAGGGCGTCGAGCGCCTCGGCGACCTCAGCCAGCGGCCAGCGACCTGGGGCCTCCGCCAGCGCCTCGGCCAGGGCGACGAGGGCGTCGACCGTCGCGAAGGCGAGGCCCTCGGGATCCGGTCGAGCGTCGCTGGCCAGGATCTGCAACGACGCTGGCCGATCGAGCGCCGCCTGGTCGCCGCCCTGCAGCGCCAAGGCCAGCACCCGCATCCGTTCGGCGAGCTCGCCTGGCGCCAAGGCCGACTCGATCCGAATCAGCGATCGGCCGACGCCGGCGAGCACCTGCGACAAGATGTCGGCGCCGCGCGCCGACGCGGCGTCCAGCGGCAGCCAGACGCCGTCGAGCCAGGCGTTGCGCGCCAGCAGCCGCAGCTCAAAGGGTGGCGACAGCGCCGACGTCGTGCGGGCCGCCGCCTGGGCGCTGGCGCGCAAGGCCTGCACGTCGGCCGACGGCGCGAGGCAGACGGTCAGCAGCTCCGAGAGCCGCAGCACGGCCTCGGCACCCGCGGCGCGTCGAGCGTCGAGCGCTGCCGCTGCCCCCACTTTGCTGGCGGCGTCGTCTGCCTCCTCTGCGACGGTGGCCGCGCTAGGCGCAGGCGTGGTCGGCGTTGGCGCCACTGGCTCCGGGGCCTTCGCGGAGCGCCCGGCCCGAGGCGCGTCGGCGGCAGTCAGGAAAAGGCTGTCATCGTCGCCGGGACCGTCGCCGCGGTGAGCGTCGCCGCTGTCGCTCGTCGAAGCGGCGACCGACGCCTTCGCTGAGGCCGCCGCTGCGCCCTTGGCGGACGAGACCGCGTTGGCGGCCTCCAGCATAGCCGCGCCCAAGTCGCGGGTCGTCGCCTCGACGAGCGCCGCCCGGCGGACGGCCTCATCTGGCCGAACAGCGACGACCACCTCGGTCGCATAGCCGCCAGACGGCACCCGGCCATCGGCTCGCGGCGGCGGCGGGCGCAGCGCGGCGGCGAGCGTCTGCGGCAGCGCGCTCGCTAGCCTCGGCAGCTCGTCAGACTGGCGCAGGCCTGACCGGTCGGCGGCGTTGGCCCGTCGCGCCGATGGGCTCGAGACCGCGGCCAGCGCCTCTGCCATCGCGTCCGCGAGGTCATGGCTGGTCGCCTCGTCATCGGCGAGCGTGATGGTTCCCGGTCGCAGCTGCGCCGGTGGCTGCGGCCGGCCGGACGCCGTCAGCGCCCCTGGGGCCATCGGCGTGGCCGCGGCGTCGAGCAGCGACAACAGGTCATCTGCCGTTGCGGCCTGCGCGTCGCCATCGTCTTGACGGTTGCCGGCCATGTCAGCCCTTCTGCGCCTTGCGCGCGGCCTTGATGCGATCCAGCAGCTCGCGCGGCTCCATCACCTCGGACACGCGGAATTTGACGGCCTCCTCGAGCGTGGCCGGTTCGCTATGCAATGCGCGCAGGACCAGCAGCCGCAGCTTCACGTCGACGTCGCGATCGAGGAAGAGCGGCAGCAGCATCGGCTTGCCGAGGCCATGGTGGACGGCGGCCTGCAGCACGTCTGGGACCAGGCGGCCAGCCCAGCCGACGCCCCGGCTCTCGATGAGCGCTTCGACGACCACGCGCGTCGCCTCGCGCTGTTCGGTGCGCAGCAAGGCCTCGATCAGCGGCGCGCTCTCTTCGGCGCCGCGGTCGCGCATCGCTCGGCGCAGCGGCGGGCCGAACCGCTGCAGCAGCGAGGCCGGGGCCGAGGACAGGATCCGCGCCGCCACCCGCGACGGCGCGACGCCGACCAGATCGGCCCAGACTTGCGGCGCGGCGTTGGCCTCGCGCATGACGACCGCCAGCGATCTGGCCGCCGGCTCGTCGATTCCCTCCAGGCCGGCGAGCTCCCACAGCTGGTCGAGGCCAAAGCGCGCGACGATGGCCTGAAGCGCCTGCACGCTGCGCTCGTCGCCGCGGCCGCGCTCCAACAAGCCGCTGGCGAGTCCGCCGGCCCAGGCATCGCCAGCCTTCAGCAGGGCCTCGATCTCGCCGAGCGTCTGGCCATCGAGCCGCACCCGCCGCCCCACCTCCCGCGCCAGCGCCCGCGGCTGCAAGGCGCGATCGAGCGCGACGCAGTAGGTCCCGCCGCTGCGGCGCAGGGCAGCGAGCGTCGCGCCGAGCCCCAAGGTCGGACCCTCGCGGGCGGCGCGGGACAACCACTGGGCGTGCTGGAGGGGGGGCAACATCGCCCGTCGCGCCTCATCGCCGTCGAGGCAGGCGGCCTCGGCCTGCAGCCAGAAGGCGGCGGCGTCCAGCCCTGTTCGCATCGCCCGCAGGTTGCCGCGATTGGCGGCG
Organism: Pseudomonadota bacterium; assembly: GCA_005777155.1. Taxonomy (GTDB): domain Bacteria; phylum Myxococcota_A; class UBA9042; order UBA9042; family UBA9042; genus SXNM01. Next base: position 11,035 of record SXNM01000371.1, read on the forward strand.
TCAGCGCTCACGACCAGGGGGGTCTCCGTCGCCAGCGCTAGGAGCTGCGCCACGCCCGCGGCGCGCCGGGCGTCGATGGCGCTCCTCCCTTGCAGGCCGATGCCATGACGGCTCGGCAGCCGCCACGCAGGCGGCACCAGCGCGAGGGCCCAGCCCGCGAAGGCCCCAGTGGCGAGGGCGACGCGAAAGGCGCGGATCGACCCATCGACTGGCTGTAGCGCCGCGATCGCCTCGGTCAGCGCCAGCACGTCAAGGGCCGTCGCAAAGCTCTCTGGCCGCAGCGAGCTGAGGCCGGCGCTGCGAGCCAGCCACCACCGGCCGTCGAGATCGAACCCGATCTCGCCGATGGGCGCCTCACCCAGGCGCGCCTTGGTCGCCTCAAAGCTGAGCGGCTCCGGACCGACGCGGCGCCAGCGCGCCAACAACTGGGCCGCGAGCCCAGCCGCTGCGCCCGCCTCCGACGCGTGGCCGCCGCGTCCGGAGATCAGCGCGTCCAGTCGCTGCGCGATGTCGAGGCGGCGCTCCTGCTCTGCCTGCGGATCGGCTCTTGGCATCGCGGTCTGCGGAGCGGCGCTCATGGCGAGCAGGATGCGACATCAGCGCGACGGCGGCAAGGGCAGGGCGACGCCGAACCGTCTGCATGGTCGCGCCGAGGTGATGAGGCGACGGCCTCGCGTGTCACGAACGACGCCCACCAAGTCCGGGCGCGCCCGGCGCAGTTGACCCCGCGTCGAGCGCCAGCGATCCTGCGCGAAGGAGGTCTCTTGGCCAGCGATCGCCGATCTACGTCCGCGATGGGCGCATCTACGTCGCCGCGGCGCCAAGACGCCGGCAACGAGCGCCCGCGCGAACCCACGCCAGCAGCGCAGAGCCCGCGGCTGCGCCTCACCTGGGCGCCGTCTCTCAGGGCGCCGTCTCTCAGGGCGCTGGCGCTGGCGCTGGCGCTGTCGCTTGGCCTCTGCGCTTGCGGCGATGGTGACGGCGAGGGCGTCTTCGCCGCATCTGGAGAGGCCCCGCAGCCGCTGCTGAGCGCCATTACCGCAAAACTCAGCCCGGGCGAGCTCGATGGCCGCAGCGAGCTGCGTTTTGGCGCCACGCCCTACCTCGGCGACGAGGGGACACGCGAGGTGTTCGCTGCCATCGCCGTCGCCCTGGGCGAGAGCCTGGGCGTGCCGGTTCGCTTCGTCGTCGCGCGTGACTACCAGCACCTGATCGACCTCGCGGTACGCGGTGACCTCGAGATCATGCAGCTCTCGCCGCTGTCCTACGTCAAGGCGCAGGAGCAGCTGCCGAACCTGCGCCTCATCGCGTCCTCGACGTCGTTCGGCACCGACAGCTACTCGTCGTTCCTCGTGGTGCGCACCGACAGCGAGCTGCAGCACCTCCGCGATCTGCGGCCGCGCGGCAATGGTCGCGGCGCCAAGGCGCGCCTGGCGCTCGTCGATCGCAATTCCGCCTCCGGGTTTCTGTTGCCCTACCTGGCTTTGCGTGAGCACGGCGTTGACCCGGAGCGCGACCTTGACGTCCAATTCCTCGGCAGCCACGAGGCGACGTTGCAGGCTGTCCTCGATGGCAAGGCCGACGTCGCCGCGGTCAGCTCCGGCACGCTGCACAGCGCGCGCACCGGGGAGTCGCTCGGGCCCGGCAACCTGCGCCTGCTCTACAAGGCCGGCCGGTTGCCCTACGACGCGGTCTGCGTGTCGCCGAAGCTGTCGGAGTCGACCGCCCAGCGCATCGCCGCCGCCCTCGGCATGCTCGACACCCGCAACGCGCGCGGCCGAGAGGTGCTGCGCCGGTCGCGCGGCATGACAGGCTGGACCGCCACCGACCCGTCGCGCTACGAACGCCTGCGCGCCAGCTGGCGTCAGCTGCGGTCGCTGCGCTGGTCGAGCTGGGTGCAAGACCTGCCTGCCCCGGCCAGCCCAGTAACCGCGCCGACCTCGGCGACCCCGAGCCACGGGGAGCAGCCGTGACCGCCGACCCCGCCGCGCCGCGCCCGAACGCGCCCCGACGGATGCCGCGCTGGCTCGATCTTTTCGGCACCAGCCTCGGCATGCGGGTGGTGGTGCTCTCGGCGCTGCCTGTGTTTGCTGTCGTCGCTGTCGCCGGGCTCATCGTCATGCACGAGTGGCGCGAGAGCGCCCGCGCTGCCGCCCGCGAGGCCGCGCACGCCTACCTGCGCACGCTGAGCCAGCCCACCGCGCGCAACCTCGCCGTCCTGGCGCTCGATCGGCTCGACCTCGACCTGAGCGGCGCTGTGGGCGATGAGCGCGATCCAATCCGCCTGCGTGAGGTGTCGGTCCACGACCACAGCGGCGCCTTGGTGGCCCGCTCGGGCAGCGGCGGCTTCGTCGATCCTGGCGGCGATCTCCCTGTCAGCGCATCACCGGGCAGCACCAGCCACGCGGCCCACGAGGTCGCCGCGCTCGCCGCATTTACGCGCGACGCCATCGCAGGCGAGACGAGCAGGTGGCGCCAGCGGCGTGGGCACGACGGCACGTTGCTGGTCGACGTCGCCGTCCCCGCCGTCAGCGGCCTGCGTTGGGGCACGCTCGTCGGCACCTTCGACATCACGGCGGTTGACCGCAGCGCCCGCTCGACCGGCTTCGTCATCGCCGGTCTGGCGCTGTTGGTCTGGTTGCAGCTGGCCGCCATCGTCGGGCTCTCGCTGCGACAGCTCATGGTTGAGCCGATCGACGAGCTGGCGCGCGCCGCCGCCGAGATTCGCCGCGGCCAACGCGGGGCGCGGGCCTGGGTGCCCAGTCGCGATGAGCTCGGGCGCTTGGGCGACGACTTCAACGCCATGGCAGACGAGCTGGAGGCCTACACGCAGGGGCTAGAAGCCAAGGTCGCGGAGCGCACGGCAGAGTTGGAGCGCAAACACAGCGAGCTCGAGCAGGTGCACGCCCGACTCTCGCAGACCAGCGCCGAGCTGGAGCGCCTCGCCACCGTCGACGCCCTGACCGGCATCCGCAATCGGCGCTCCTTTGACATCGCCATCGAGCAAGAGGCGCAACGCGCAGCACGCAACCCGCACCCCTTCTGCGTCATGATGATCGACGTC
>SXNM01000372.1 GCA_005777155.1 Pseudomonadota bacterium
CGAGCCGGCGCCGGCCGTGCCGCCCGCGACCAAGCCGCCAGCGACGACGACCCCAGCGCCCGCCGAGGCGCCGGCGAAGACCGGAATGGCCGCGCCGTCCGCGCCCCGCGCCGGCTGGCTGCGCAGCCTCTGGGTGGCGCCACAGGTCGGCAATCCGACGGCGGGGACGATCTCGGGCCTTCAGCTCGGCTTTGCCTTCTAGGCGTCGCGTGGCGCTGCGCGCTGACCGCTTGCGCGGCGCCGGCGAGGTTCGGCAGGTTGGATGCGAGGGGGCGCTGCGAGGCCTGAGGTCTCGGCGCAAGGGGGTCCGGTGATGGTCGAACGAGGCTCGAGAGGGACGCTGGCGCGGGGCCACGCCGCCGATTCACTGCGGCGCGCCGCGCTCACGCTCTGCGGCGTCGCCTGCGCGGTGATGGGGACGGCCGGGTGCCTGCCCGAGCCCGAGCCTTACCTGCAGGGCACGGTCAGCCCGGGTGACACTGGCGGCGGCGGCGGCGCAGACAACGGCGGTGGCGTCGACTCGGGGCCCACGGACACCCAGGGCGTCGACACCCGCGGCGTCGGGCTCGGCTGCAAGACGGTGAGCGATTGCAAGAACCAGCCGAGCGATCAGTGCCGTGTCGTGGTCTGCAAAGCCGATGGGACCTGCGGCGAGGCCGACAAGGACGACAATTCGGTCTGCGACGACGCCAACCCATGCACCCCAGATGACCGCTGCCAGAAGGGCAAGTGCACGGCCGGCAAGCCCAAAGACTGCGACGACGCCAACGCCTGCACCACCGACAGCTGCGAGTCGGCGGACGGGACCTGCAAGCACGCGCCCACCACCGCCGCCTGCGAAGACGGCGAGGTCTGCACCAAGAACGAGGCCTGCAAAGACGGCGCCTGCAACGCCGACGCCGCCACCTGGGCATGCCAATGCAAGCCCAACGTCGAAGCCACCAGCGCGCTGAGCTGCGCCAAGCTCGACCCGGTCGACAAGTGCAAGGGCAGCCACATCTGTCAGCGCGAGGGGACCAAACCCTACTTCTGCGCCATCAATCCGCAGACCGAGGCCGTCTGCCAAAAGGACGAAGACACGGAGTGCCTGCGGAACTGGTGCGATCCCAAGGTCGGCAAGTGCGCGCTGACGCCGGTCGAGATCATCAACAAGAGCCCGACGGTGTCGCCGAAGATCCCCACCGCCTGCAACGACGAGAACGGCCCATGCACCACCAACGACGCCTGCAGCGAGGGTGAGTGCAAGGGCGGCACGCTGCTCTGCGAATGCACCAGCAAAGACCTGAACACCTGCCTGACGACCAAGGGCTTCAAGAACGACCCATGCAAGGGCCAAGTCTACTGCGCCAACGCCGGCAAGGGCCCGATCCCCAAGGGCGCGAACCCGACGGATTGGACGCACTGCGCCATCAACCCGGCGACCGTCGCGACCTGCGCCGACGCCAACGACTCCTTCTGCGGCAAGAACCTCTGCGTCGTCGAGGGACCGCTCGGCGTCTGCAAGATGACCGCCATCAACCTCGCCAAGCCCTGCGACGACGGCAACGCCTGCACGGCCAACGATCAGTGCGCCAGCGACGGCAAGTGCGCGCCCGGCGGTACCAGCGTCTGCTTGTGCAAGACCGACGCCGACTGCGCCGACAAAGAGGACGGCAACGCCTGCAACGGCACCATGTTCTGCAACCAGAAAGACGGCCAGTGCGCCCTCAACCCGGCGACCGTCGTCGCGACCTGCCCCTCTGCCGACGACACCGCCTGCGTCCAGAACATCTGCTTCCCGTCGCTCGGCGTCTGCAAGCTGACCCCGTCGGAGAACATCTTCACCGAGACGCTGGCCACCGGCATCACCAAGACCGCGCCCTATCCGGTCAAGAAGAAGTCGGTCTATTGCGAAGACGGCGACGAGTGCACGCCCGTCGACGAGTGCGTCAAGGGCGCCTGCGTCGCCGACGACACCAACACCTGCAACTGCACCAAGGACGCCGAGTGCGCAAAGTCGGGCAGCGGCGACCTCTGCCAGGGCAAGCTCTACTGCGACAAGGCGGCGGGCAAGTGCAAGATCAACCCCGCGACCAAGGTCACCTGCTCGACCGTCGACGACACCGTCTGCGCCAAGACCCTGTGCGACCCCAAGACCGGCGCCTGCGCGCTCAAACCCGTCACGGTCACGGTGTACTGCGACGACGGCGACCCATGCACCGCCATCTCTGACTGCCAAGGCGGCAAGTGCGCCCCCGGCACGCAGCTCTGCCCCTGCGCCAAGGACTCCGACTGCGCCGCCAAAGAAGACGGCGACGTCTGCAACGGCACGCTCTTCTGCAACAAGGCGCTCTCGGTCGCCCAGTGCCAAGTCAACCCGGCGACCGTCAAGTCCTGCAGCGCCGCCAACAACACCGAGTGCCTAGCCAACACCTGCGCGCCCAAGACCGGCAAGTGCGAGATGGCGCCGGTCAAGAACAACCAGAAGTGCGACATTGGCGACCCGTGCCTCGCCTCCCCGGTCTGCCAGAACGGCACCTGCTTCGCCGAGACCAACCTCTGCCAGTGCGGGTCGGACGCCGACTGCCTCGCCTTCGACACCGGCAACCTGTGCAGTGGCAAGCCCTACTGCGACAAGACGGTGGCCGGCCAGTTCAAGTGCAAGGTCAACCCGGCGACCATCGTCAGCTGCCAGAAGTCCGACGATGCGTGCGTCGACAACCTCTGCGACAAGGCCACTGGCAAGTGCGCGCTCAAGAACAAGCCCAACGGCTTCATCCTCTGCGACGACGGCAACTCCTGCACCGCCGGCGACACCTGCAGCGACGGCACCTGCGCCCCCGGCACCAACGTCTGCGGCTGCAGCAACGACGCCGACTGCCTGAGCGTCGACGACGGCAACCCCTGCAACGGCAAGGTGCAGTGCCTGCCTGACCCGAAGAACGCCTCCTTGAAGTACTGCCAGGTCAACGCCGGCACCGTGGTGTCCTGCGAGGTCGCCAAGGAGGGCAGCTGCCTCATCAGCAAGTGCCTGCCGTCTACCGGCAAGTGTGAGCTGGTCTCGGGCAGCAAGTGCTCGGATCTCAACAACTGCACCCTGGACACTTGCGACGCCAAGACCGACACGTGCGTCCACACGCCGGTCGCCGACGGCAGCGCCTGCGATGGCTTTGGGTTCGCCGGCATCTGCGTCGGCGACGGCAAGAGCGGCAGCGTCTGCGCCAAGCCGCCGGTCGCCAACGCGGTCTATCTGCGCCCCAGCACCGCCTTCCGCGGCTGCCCGGCGGCCGAAGCTGCCAGCTGCAAGGCCGATGAGAAGCCGCAGCACGAGGTCGAGTTCACCAAGGGCATCTGGTATCGCCAATTCGAGACGACCGTCGCCGACTATGACGCCTGCGTCCTCGCTGGCGACTGCAAGGCCCCGGCGCTGCTGGCGGCTGGCTGCACGTTCAGCGGCTCGTCGAAGCTGGCGCCGATCACCTGCGTCACCCCGGCGGAGGCCGTCACCTACTGCACTTGGCTCGCCAAGGGCAGCGGCAAGACCGGTCGCCTGCCGACCGAGGCTGAGTTCGAGCGCGCGATCCGCGGCGGCTGCGAGCTCTTCGCCACCGGCAGCTGCAAGGACGCCGTCAGGCCCTACGCCTGGGGCGTTGCGCCACAGCCCTCCTGCTCGATGGCCGTCATGCAGGGCAGCACCAAGGGCGGCTGCGACAGCGGCGGGCCGTTGGACAAGGCTTCGCGCCCGAACGACCGCAGCCTGTATGACATCTTCGATCTGGCGGGCAACGTCAGCGAGTGGGTGGCCGACACCTACAGCGCCGCCGCCTACAGTGAGGCCGGAAGCCCCGCCAAAGATCCCCTAAAATCTGGAGCGAGCGCCCAGGTCATTCGCGGCGGCAACTACAACTCCTTGGCGGCCGACCTGCGGGCCGGCGCGCGCAGCTCGGCGTCTGCCGCGGGCCCGACCATCGGCTTCCGCTGCGTCGTCGAGTAGACCGCCTCGCCTGCCCGGTCGATCCATGGCGAAGCGGGCCCGGCGACCCCAAGCCGCGCGATAGCCCCTAGGATTCGGATGCGTTTGCCCGGCATGTCGGCTAAGCTCAGCCTCAGGGAACGACCCGCGCATCCGGCGCAGGGCTCCGGAGGCTTCACCGTGCGCGCAAAGACAGCCGTCTTCCGCAGGGCTTCGACCATCGTCCTCCAGGTCGGCGTGGCGTGCTGGTTGGCGGCGCCCGCGACGGCGCTCGCCGCGTTCTGCACCGGCAAGCAGAACGGCTACTGGTGCGACGGCGACAGCCTCGTGCTCTGCAAGAACGGCAGCGCCGCGTCGAGCCAAGCCTGCCCCAGCGGGTGCGCCTCGATGCCCGCGGGAACGGACGACAAGTGCAAGGCATCGTCGGGGTTCTGCAGCGGCAAGCAGAACGGCCTCTGGTGCGACGGCGCCGCGCTCGTCAACTGCCAGGGCGGCAATGTCGCCAGCAGCCAGACCTGCGCCAACGGCTGCCAGTCGATGCCGGCGGGGACGCCCGACAAGTGCAAAGACGCCGCGCCGGCCGGCTTCTGCGCCGACAAGGCCGACGGCTGGTGGTGCGAAGGCGACGGCCTCGTGCGCTGCCAGGCCAAGCAGAAGGCCGAGACCAAGGCCTGCGCCAACGGCTGCCAGGCGATGCCCGACGGCGTCGACGACAAGTGCAAAGACGCCGCGCCTGCGGGCTTCTGCGCCGGCAAGGCCGACGGCTGGTGGTGCGAAGGCGACGGGCTGGTCTACTGCCAAGCCCAGCAGAAGTCGTCGACCAAGCCGTGCAGCAACGGCTGCCAGCAGATGCCGGACGGCGTGGATGACGCCTGCAAGGGCTCGGGCGGCTCCGTCACGTTCTGCAGCGGCAAGCAGAGCGGCCTGTGGTGCGACGGCGACACGCTGACCACCTGCAGCAACGGCCTCGTCGCCGCCAAAGCCGCCTGCCCGAGCGGCTGCCAGACCAATCCCCCTGGGGTGCCCGACAGCTGCAAGTCGAGCGGCGGTACCGGCGGCAGCGGGACGGCCATCAGCGGCGGCAAGCTCCAGCTCTGCCAGCCTTTTGCGCCGCCGAAGCCGATCACCTGCGCCTTCGCCTGCTACGATGGCCACAAGGGCAGCGACTACGCCGCCAACGAAGGCACCCCGGTCTTTGCGCCGACGAGCGGAGAGGTCATCGAGGTCGTCAAGTCATTTCCCGGCCAGACCTGCACGCCGAATTTTGGCAACTACGTGAAAATCAAGGTCGGCGAGTTCGAGGTGTTCCTCGCCCACCTCCGCAGCGACATCTTGGTGAGCAAGGGCCCCATCGTTGCCGGACAGGCCCTCGGCTTCGTCTCCAACAGCGGCTACACGCTCACCGTCGTCAACGGCAAGTGGGTGTGCCAGCAGGGGGGCGGCTACCACCTCCACCTAGAGGTCCGTAAGGCCGGCGTCGCGGTCGATATCAACGGCAGCAACGTCAGCTGGACCGCATGCGAACAGGTCGGCGTCGGCGGCGGCGCACCAGCGCCGACCGGCTTCTGCAGCGGCAAGCAGAACGGCCTCTGGTGCGAGGGCGACGCCCTGGTCAGCTGCCAGAACGGCTCCAAGACCGGCACGAGCCCATGCCCAGCCGGCTGCCAGAGCAACCCGCCAGGGTTCTCCGACGCCTGCAAAGCGGCACAGACCGGGCCCTGCGCCGGCAAAGAGAACGGCGCCTGGTGCAGCGGCGCGGCCTTGTTGCAGTGCCAGGGCGGCGCGGTCATCGCCAGCGAGGACTGCCCGAACGGCTGCCAGAGCAACCCTGCGGGTGTGCCGGACGCCTGCAGTCCCAAGGCCGGCGGACCCTGCGATGGCAAGGGCAACCAATGGTTCTGCAACGGCAAACTCCTGCAAGTCTGCGCCAACAGCACCCTCATCGACCAGGCGGAGTGCGCCCACGCCTGCGGTGAGGTCGAGGGCAAGGCGGCTTGTTTGGCTCCGGCAAAGCCCGACGCCTGTCAGGATCAGCCCAATGGAGCGCACTGCCAAGGTGACGTCCTCTGGCAATGTGCGGGAGGCAAGACCGCGGCGGCGACTCCGTGCGCCTTCGGCTGCGGCAAGCTGCCAAATGAGCCTGCGACGTTGGCCTGCCTGCTGCCGGCGCCTGCCGCCGACGATGGCTGCGCGGGTCAGCCCGATGGCGCGACCTGTGTCGACGCCGCGATCCGGAGCTGCCTGGCAGGCACGACGGTGTCTGTGAAGCCCTGCGCCAATGGTTGTGTGGCCGGGGCGCCCTTCTGTGCCGCGGCCGTCGGCGGTGACGCCTGCGCCGGGCTCGGCGATGGCTGGCACTGCGATGGCACGTCGCGACGGCGCTGCCAGGGCGGCAAGACCGCCGAGCTCGCCGCTTGCGCCTTAGGCTGCGTCGAGTCGGCGGGCGTTGCCAGTTGCCTCCAGCTCGAAGCGGCGACCTGCGCCAAGCTCGGCGACGGCAGCGCCTGTAGCGACAGCGTGCGGCTCGCCTGCGCCAACGGGCTCGTCCAGTCGGCGACGATGTGCAAGCAGGGCTGCGCCATGAGCGAGGGCGTCGCCCAGTGCAAGGGCGCCGCCGGCTTCTGCGCCGACAAAGTGGACGGCGCGTTTTGCAGCGGCAATCAGCTGGTGCTCTGCTACGGACAGGCAGAGGTCAAGACCTCGATCTGCAAAGCGGGATGTGTGGCGCAGCCGGGCGCGCTGCCCGATCATTGCGGCGCCCTGGCCGACGAGAGTGGCGCCACCGGCGGCTTCTGCAGCGACAAGGGCGACGGCGAGTTCTGCGACGGCAGCTTCCGCGTGCGCTGCCACCAGGGCGTGGAGGTGCAGCGCGCGACTTGCGAACTGGGCTGCAGCGGCAAGGGACCCGACGCCGCCTGCGTCGCCGACGCCGACTCGGCCTGCCAGAGCCTCGCAGATGGCACGCACTGCCAGGGCGCCACCCTCATCGCGTGCAAGGGTGGGGTCGGCGTCCTCGCCACGCCCTGTCTCAATGGGTGCGCGCCCAAGGGGTTGGCTGGGGCGGCCTGTGTCGTCGCTGGCAGCGAAGGCGCCAAGACCGGCGTCGTCGTCGACGCCAGCGGCTGCGCCAGCGTGGTCGGCAAGCTCCAACTTGCCGTCATCGGGCAAAATCAGCTGGAGGTCAAAGAGGAGCTCGGCGCATGCAAGGGCCGCACCGTCGCCAGTCACGGCGATCTGATCACGGCGCTCTCGGTCGTCTACGCGTCGTACGCCGCCCCGCGCGATGTCTTCGGGATCTCTGGCAACTCTCCGGCGCTCGAGAACGTCTGGCGCCAGCAACACGACGGCTACGACCTCTGCGCCGACGGCGCCGGACGATGTTGCGCCCGGTGGGACCGTAACCCCGCCGCGATCTCCTTTGACATCGCAGACGTCTCCGATGGCGCCTGCCTCGACCCGGTGCTCGCCGTTCGCATCGCAGCCAGCCTCGCCGCCGGCCGACCGGTCGTCATCGCCGCCCACGCCCAGGGCAACCCAGGCATGTCACGCTTCTTCAACGTCGTCGGCGTCGACGCTGACGGCCTCCTGGTGCTCAATCCGCAGGGCGGCGTCGTCCAGCCGTTGGCCAAGCTCGATGGCGTGCCGCACTACATCGACTTCGCCGCCCTGCCGCGCGATGACGGCCTGCCGGCGGCGGACCTGCTCGGCGCGCCGATCGCTGCCAGCACCCTGCCTGGAGGGCCGGGTCTGGGGCTGCGCAGCGGGTCGCCCGCGGGCGGCGACGTCAGCGCGGACGCCAGCGTGGGCGGACTGGCAGGCGGGCCGGCGAGCAGTGGCAGCGGCGCTGGCTGTACCGCCTCGGGCTGGGCGGCGGGCGGCGGGC
>SXNM01000373.1 GCA_005777155.1 Pseudomonadota bacterium
CCGGCTGCATCAGCTAGGCGGCGCTGGCCGGCTCTTTCTGGCGCCGCGTCAGCGCCTCGACTTGCTCTCGGTGCGGCTGCTCGGCCTGGACCCGCGGCTGGCGCTGCGCCGCGGCTTCGCCATCGTCCGCCGACCCGACACCGGCGCTGTGGTGCGCGACGCCAACGAGGTAATGCCCGGCGCGGCCCTGGCCGTTGTCTTGGCCCACGGCAGCCTCGACGTCATCGTCGAGCGCCGCGATGGCGTCGTCGAACGCGGCGACGGCGCCGGCGCCGGCGCCGGCTGAGATTGTAAGGGGACGCCGCCTTTAGTCGAGGACGGCCGTGATGGCGGCGGAAGCGACGTCGACCACGGCCAGCACGCCGGCGCCTTGATCGACGACGTAGAGCAAGCCGAGGGCTGGTGCGGAGGCGATGGCCACCGCGGCAGCGCCGACGTTGATGACGCGGGGCTGTACGCCGGCCACGACGAAGTAGCGCCAAGAGGCGTCGCGGATCGACGGCAGCAGCGTCGGCGCGGCGCCCGGGACGTCACTGGCGGCGCAACCGGGCCGCAGCTCCAGCGAGAAGACCGCGTTGGCGAAGGCTGCGTAGGGTCCGGGCGCGCCGCCGGCGTAGGGGCGCTGCTCCATGCGCTCTTTGAGGTCGTCGGCGGTGATCGGGCAGGCCACTGCGGTCGCGCCAGGCTTTGGCGTCGGCTCGACGATGCGCGCTGCGCTCAGCGGATCGCCGGCGTCGATGGCCCGGCAGCCGGCGCCGGCGGCGGGGCGGCTCGACAGCAGCCCGGTGCGACTGCCGAGGACGAGCCAGCCATTGGCGCGCAGCTCGAAGTCGAGGCCACCGTCGACGAAGCAGGCCGGCGACAGCGTCGGCACGGCGGCGCCGCTCGCCGGGCCTGCTGCGGTGAGCGACACCTGATTGTCGGCTGTCACAGGGACGTCGACCCGTCCTGACGTGGGATCGAGCGCGAGGCGATCTCTTTGAACCTTCGAGACCTTCCAGCGGGTCGTGCCCGGCGGCAGGCCCGGGCAAGCTGGGGCGTCGGCGGCCCGGTGCAGCAACAGCAGGTCGCCTTCGACCACGCCCATGCGGCAAAAATCGGCGCTGGCGTCGACGAGCAAGGTGGGTGCTCGCAAGCGGCCGGTGTGGCGCAAGCTGCCCGGGATGCGGCCCTGGTAGATGATGCGCCACTGCTCGCTGCGGTGATCGGCGACGTCTTGGGTCGGGACGAGGCCGAAGTAGCGTTGCGCGTTATCGCTGTCGAGGGTGCCCGGGTTGGCGTAGCGGCTGGGCGCCACGCTGCCGGTGTCGATGATCTTGCCGCCGACCTCGAGCGTCGGCTTGCTGGCGGTGGTCTTCGGCGTCGCCTGGGCCTCGCGCAGGGCGATCTGCGGTGACGAGACGCCCGTGGCGGGGTCTTTGGCGCCGCTGAGCTGCAGGTATACGAGGCCCGTCATCGCCAGCGTGACCGCGAGCGCCGGCCTGCCGTCGAGCCCGATCGGCGCCATCGCCAAGGGAGCGTTGGGCAGCGAGAGCCCGACCAACCCCTCACGGGCGTCGAGGCGCGAGGACCGCAAGAACGGCGTCTGTGCGCCGACGACCGGCGCGATCAGCTTCAACGCCTTGGTGTCCAAGACCTGCAGCGCGTTGCGGGCGCGGTGGCCAATCACCAGATGGGCGCCGTCCTCGCTCAGCGCCAGCACCGCGTTGGGAGCGTCGGCGCCGCCGACCTCCGAGGGCGAGCCACGGTGGCGACAGGCGTTGTCTTGCAGGTCCTTGGCGCCGTCGCCGTCGTTGTCGATGCCGTCGGCGCATGGCAGGCGTAGCTCGCCGGCCGCGGTCGGGCCAGCGCAGTCGGCGTCGCTCGGGAAGTCCGTGGCGCCGTCGCCGTCGTCATCGACGCCGTTGTTGCACGGCCCTTTGGCGCTGGCGTCGGTCGGCGGCAGCTCGACGGCGCTCGACGCGCTCGGGCACTTCGGGTCAGCCGGAAAGTCCGTCGCGCCGTCGCCGTCGTTGTCGATCCCATCGCCGCAGGCCGCGGCGTCGACGGCCTCGCTGGCGCCGGCGTAGGAGATGCACCCGAAATCGATTGGAAAGTCGGTGAAGCCATCGCCATCGTCGTCGATGCCGTTGCGGCAGGCGTCGGCCCGGGGCGCCGCGCCTTGACTGGGGGCGGCGCAGCCCGGGTCATCGCCGTCGGTGAGGCCGTCGCCGTCATCGTCGACGGCGTTGGTACAGGCGCCGGCCAGCTCGGCGGCGCGCTCGTCGTCGTCGGCGTCGTCGTCGCAGCCGGAGTCGAGGTGGTCGGTGTCGCCGTCGCCGTCGTCGTCGATGCCGTTGGCGCATGCAGGCCCGAGGCTGACGCGCTGCAGCACCGCGCCCTGCGGCGATAGCACCGTGACGTGATCGTGCTCGACGTGACCGACGAAGACGCGGCCGTCGCTATGGACGGCGAGGGCGAACGGCGAGCCCTCGATGTCGAGGCGCAGCGGCGCGCCGCCGCCGTCGAACGCGCTGACCGGCAAGCGCCACACCGCGCGGCCCTGCGGATCGCTCGCCCAGAGCACGGTCTCGCTGCCAGTGTCGGCCGCAGCGAGGTTCGCCGGGACGAAGGGGATGTCGAGCCAGTCGATGACGAGATCGGGCAGGCGCAGCCGGCCGAGCCGCGGCAACAGGCCAAGGGCGAAGTACAGCGCACCGCCCTGGCGAGGGTCGGCCACCAGCGCCTGCGGCAGGTCGCCGATCATCTTGGTCGAGAAGCCTGGCACCGCTGGGTCGGTGTCCACGAAGGTCGAGGCCGCCGGGTTGGCGACGGCGATGGAGCCGATGCTTCCGCCGCTGACGTAAGCGCGAACGCCGGCGCTGCCGGTGCAGGCCGCGATGGGCTGCGGACCCGTGGCCGTCTGGCAGGTCAGCGCGATGGAGCGTGGGTTGCGCAGCACGTCGCTGCTGACCGGGGCCGTGGTCGTGCAAGCGGCGAGCAGCAGACCCGCCATGATGGCCGCCGCGCGGTCGAGCCCAGGGACGGCGCAGCGTCGACTCATTCAATCCTCGCCACGACCTGGTGACGCTCGGCGGCGCCCTCGTCGATGGGGATGACGGCGACCCTGTGGCGCGAAAAGATCGCGGCATACAGCAGCCGACCGCGGCCAGGCACGTCGGCGATGGCGAGCCCGTAGGGTGAGTGCTCCAGGCGGATGACCTCGACCACCCGCCGCAGCTCAGGATCGACGACCCAGATGTCGTCGCTGCCGAAGCAGGCCACATACACGAAGTCGCGGCCGCCTGGCCCGACCGGCGCCACCGCTACCTGCGCCGGGCGGCCGCCGAGGCCAATGACGTCGACCAGCACGTCGCGCGGCTCCCCGGTGGCCGACGGCGCGACGTCGATGACCAGCAGCGCGTTGGGGCTGCGGTAGGCGACGTAGAGCCGGCCGCCATCGCTCGACAACGCGGCGCCGCGCCCAAACTCGCTGCTCGTGGCGCGCGGCAGCCCGACGCCGGCGGCGCTCGTAGGCTGCCAGCCGCCCTTGCCGTCGGGGTCGAGGCCATAGGCGTGCAGGCGGTTGGCGCGCGAGTCGCCGACGTAGACCCGGCCCGAGAGGTCGGCGACGACCAGTGATGACAAGCCAAAGCCGAGCGTGAGGCTGGTCAGCGTCTTCGCCTTGACCCCGCCGCCCGCGGCATCGCTGAGCGCCAGCGCCGTGACGCGGCCGTCGCTCACCGCCGCGACGTGCAGCACCACGGCGTCGCCCGGAAGTCGCTGCAGCCCCACCGCGACAGGGTCCTGCCCGAGGTCGAGGTCGCCGACGTTCTCGCCGCCGATGCGGTGACTGGCGCTACAAGTGCCGAGGCCGGCCTCGCTGCGGCCGCAGGCGAGCCTAGGTGGCCCCTCGCTGGAAGTGCCGGCGCCTTCGCTCTGGACGTCGAGGACCGTGACGCTGTCGTCGTCGCGCGCCGGCACGTAGAGCCGCCGCCGCAGCGCCCCGCTGGGGTCGAGATCGACATCCAGCAGCAGGCCAGCGGCGAACGAGGGCACCTCCGCGCGGCCAGCCTGCACGTAGGTGTCGGTCTTGGTGTCGATGGCGCTGACGACGCCGCCGTGATGGGCGCGGTCGAAGTTGGCGCCGACAGCGTAGACGTAGCGCTGGGAAGGGTCGACAGCCAACGCCAGCGGGTAGCGTAGGCCTTTGCCGTCATACGCCGGCAGGTCAAACTCGCCGGTGCAGCCGGAGACGACGAGCCCGACGAGCCACCACCCTGCGGCGCAGCCCGCTAGGTGATGGCGCAAGCGCGACGATCGGCACGCGGGGGACTGCAGCGGTCGAGTCGGCATCGGCTAAGCCTGCTGGACGCGCGAAAAATCGGCAAGGCGAGCGAAAAGCGCCGCGGCCCGACCGAGCAGGGCCAAGCGGTTGCGGCGCAGCGCCGGGTCGTCGGCCATCACCAAGACGCCGTCGAAGAAGGCGTCGACCGCCGGGCGCAGGCTGGCGAGCTGCAGGAGCGCGCCCTGCCAGTCGCGGCGCTGGGTGGCGACGCTGACCTCAGACTCGACGGCGGCGATGGCGGTGAGCAGGCCCGCCTCTGCAGCCACCTCGAAGCGGGACGCGTCCACCGCGGCGCCGAGATCGTCAACGTCGGCCTTGCGCGCCAAGTTGGCGATGCGTTTGAAGCCGGCGGCCAGGGCGGCGAATTCCGGGTGGGCGCGGAAGGCCGTGAGCGCAGCGGCCCGCTCGAACACAGCCGGCACGTCATCGAGATCGACCTCCAGCACCGCCTCGGCAGTGTCCGGCGCATGGAGGTCGCCGAGCCAAGACCGCAGGCGTCCGCGGAAGAAGTCCGTGATCTCGGCCTGAAGTTGCGCCGCTGGGGCATGGTTCGCCTCGGCCGGCAGACCGGCGATGGCGTCTGCGACCAGGGCCGTGAGCGGCACGCGCCAAGCCCGACCCGCCAGCAGCCGCAGCACCGCAAGGGCCGCCCGTCGCAGGGCGTAGGGGTCGTTGCTGCCGCTCGGCAGCAGGCGCAGCGCGAAGCAGGCCGCGATGGTGTCTAGGCGATCGGCGAGGCCGACGACCGCGCCGGCGTCCCCGGTCGGCAGGCCGTCTTCAGCGCCGCGCGGCAGGTAATGCTCGGCGATGGCCCGCGCCACGTCCGCCGTCTCCCCCGACGAGAGCGCGTAGTCCTCGCCGATGGTCCCCTGCAATTCCGGGAACTCAAAGACCATCTTTGACGCTAGGTCCGCCTTGCACAGCGCGGCCGCCCGCGGAATCGTGACCTTCGCCTCTTCGTGGAGCGGCAGCGCAGTCAGCCACCGTGCGCTCAGCGCCTCGATTCGGGCCACCTTGGCGGCGGTGCTACCGAGCCCCTCCAAGAAGGTGCGGCCCTCGAGCTTCGGCAGCAGGTCTGCCAGCGGCTGCTCGCGGTCGGCGTCGTAGAAGAAGGCCGCGTCAGCCATGCGGGCGCTGACCACCCGGGCGTTGCCCGCCGCGATCGTCGCATGCCGTCCGGCGTGCAGCGTGTTGGCGGTGGCGACAAAGCGCGGCAGCAGGCGCCCCTCCGGGCCCATCACCGTGAAGAGCTTCTGGTTGTCGCGCAGCGTCGTCCGCGTCACGGCGTCGGGGATGCGCAGCAGCGTGGGCTCGATGGCGCCGAGCAGCGGCGTCGGCCACTCGGTTAGCCAAGTCACGGTCTCCAGGGTCGCCGCGTCCTCGACCAGCGCGCCGCCCGCAGCCACCGCGCAGGCCCTGGCCTCAGCGTCGATCTTGTCCCGGCGCTCGGCCGGGTCGACCATCACGAACGCCGCCCGCAGCGCCTCGCGGTACGCCGTCAGATCAGCCGCCGGCAGCGACACCGCCTGGCCCTCGAGCGCCGCCGGCCCCGAGCCCTCCGCGGCGCCGTAGAAGCGGTGGCCACGGCTGACCCGTCCAGACTCCACATCGGCGAATCGGAACGCGATCACGGCGTCGCCCGCCAGCGCGACGAGCCACTGCACGGGCCGCAAGAAGCCGGTCCGCTCGCGCCCCCAGCGCATCTTCTTTGGGCAAGGCAGCTCGGCGATGAGCTGCGGCAGGGCAGCGCCAAGAAGCTCCACCAGCGGCCGCCCAGGCAGCCGGCGTCGAAGCGCGGCGTACTCGCCCTTGTCGGTGTGGACTCGAATCAGCGCCGCCGCCTCGACCCCGAGGCCGCGCGCGAAGCCCTCTGCCGCGCGCGTCGGCCTGCCCTCGGCGTCAAAGGCCACGCGCGCTGGAGGCCCGAGCAGTTCCTCGTCGCGGTCTGCCTGCTGCGCAAGGACTCGCGACACGTGGGCCACGAGGCGTCGCGGCGTGCCCAGCACCGTCGCCTTGGCGTCCATCGCGACCAGCCCGGCCGCCTGCAACGTCGCCGTCAGGGACTCGCCGAGCGCCGCCGCCATCTTCGGCGCTGACCCGGCGGGCAGCTCCTCGACGCCGACCTCGATCAACACATCGACGCCAGTCGCCGTCATCGGGGGCCTCCCTGCGCGCTCGCCGGCGCCGCCGGAGCCTTGTCGGCCGCCTGCTTGGCCTCTTTGGCCGCTTCTCTCGCCGCGGCCTTCTGCGCCGCAGCCTCCTTGGCCGCCCGCCAGACTCCGAGCCGAGCCTCTCGCTCCGCCTCGGGCAGCAGCGGCAGGCCCAGCCGATGGCGGAGGTCGTGGTAGCCGTGCGCCACCGCGCGCGCCAAGGTCCGGACCCGCAGGATGTACTTCTGCCGCTCGCTCACCGAGATGGCGCCGCGGGCGTCGAGGACGTTGAAGGCGTGGCTCGCCTTCATGACGTAGTCGTAGGCAGGGAGCACCAGCGGCGGATCGAGGCGGCAGAGGTCCAGCGCCGTCTGCTCGTAGCGCTCGAAGAGCAAGTGGTGCAACCCGACGTCGGCGTAGCTGAAGTTGTGCGCCGAGAACTCAACCTCGTCTTGGTGCTTGACCTGACCGTAGCTGACGGCCGTTCCGTCGGCGAGCACGCCCCAGCAGAGGTCGTAGACGGAGTCGACGCCCTGCAG
>SXNM01000374.1 GCA_005777155.1 Pseudomonadota bacterium
GAGCAGACCGCGTCCCCGGCCAGCAACGGCCCGCGACGCAAGGGTGAAAGCGTGCGGCAAGAGCGCACGGGCGCCGGCGGTGACGTCGGTGTCGGTAAACCCCACTCGGAGCAAGGTCAATCGGAGACGCAGCGCCCGGCGACGGGCGTCGGAGGGCAGCCGGCTCGAGTCCCCGGGTAGACCGCTTGAGGTGCCTGGCAACAGGTGACCCAGACGAATGGTCGCCACTCACCAGCGGGCGACCGCCGGCGAGGACAGAACCCGGCTTATGGCCACCCGCGGCTCGCAGCTCGGGCATCGGCCAAAGCGGTCAGGGTGGGCGCAGCCTTCGGCCGCGTTTAAGGCGCTGCAACAGGCGAAGTCTCTCTTTCGATCAGAGGCATACCTGCCGCAATGTAGAAGGACTGGACCAGCGCCGGCCAGTCGGCCCGCGCCCCGAGGTCGGCGAGCACTGAGTTCAGGCCGAAGTTGATGCGTAGCAGAAAGACCGCGCCCGGGGTCTTCAGGTCAAACACGCCGGTTTTCCATACCTTCTTGCCGACTTGCAGCTTCATCGCCGCGGTCGCTTGGCCGAGGCGGCGCGTGTACGAGCGGTCATAGGCGTAGGGCTGCGGCGCGAGTAGGGGCTCGAAGGAGAGCGTGAGGTAGTCGGCGATGGTGGCGCGCAGCTCGGCGTCGGCGTCGCGCGGCAGGCCGTAGCCGGCGGCGCAGGCATCGTAGAGGGCGTCACCGCGCAGACCTTGGCCAGCGGCGTTGCGCACCTCGGCAAAGCCCATCAGGGTTTCGCGGTCATAGCGCTGCACGCAGCCGTGGTCCAAGAACGCGACGCGTCCCTCGGGCAGGAGCAGATAGTTGCCAGGGTGCGGGTCGCCGTTGAACGCACCGAGCACGTACATCGAGCGGAAGGCGAAGCGGAAGATCGCCACCCCCCAGGCGTCGCGTTCGGCTTGGCTGGCGCCGGCGATGCCGACGTCGAAGCGCTGTCCGGCCACCCAGCGGCTGGTGAGCACGCGCTCGCCGCAGCGCTCGGGCACCGGCTCTGGCACCCACACCGTCGGGTCGCCACGCCAGAACGCCTCGAGCAGGCGATGGTTGTCGAACTCGCGCCGGTAGTCGCACTCCTCGCGGACCCGCGCGGCCACGTCGTGCAACGACTGCTCGACGGCGAACTTCGGCACCACCGACGAGAGCGCCCGCACCAGACCATCGACATTGCGCAGGTCGGCGTCGATGGCCTCAGCGATGCCCGGATACTGGATCTTGACCGCCACCTCGTGGCCGCCGAGGCCGTCGGGCAGGCGCGCCCGATGGACCTGACCGATGCTGGCGGCGGCCACCGGCTCCGGATCGAAGCGCGCGAACAGCACGTCGAGCGGCTGGCCGAGGTCGCGCTCAAGCAGCTCGGCGATTACCTCTGTCGTCATCGGCTGGCTGCGGGTCTGCAGCGCCCGCATCGCCTCGCGCCAGGTCTCGCGCTGGTCGGCAGGTACAAAATCGTCGATGTAGCTCATCACTTGGCCGACCTTCATCGGCAGGCCTTTCATCTCGCCGAGGCGCGCCGCCAGGGTGCGCCCGGCCCGCCCGTAGAGGCTCTTGCTCGCCGCCTGGCTGCTGGCCGTCGCCGCTAGCTTGCCCGCCGCTAGCGCGGCGTCGCCGGCCAGTCGCGCCGCCGTGCCGCCTAGATGGGCCAGCCGCCGCAAGCGGCCCGTCCGTAGGACCCGCAGCCCGGGTTCGTCGTGCCCCTCGCTCACGGCGCCGCTCTCCCTCGCCGGCGACGTGGCGCGGCGGCGCTGAGGCTACCGGTGACGAATCGCGCCGTCTATCGGTCCAAGGGTCGCCGCCAGCCGACGGCCGTGGGCGCCTTGCAGCGCGAGCAGGTCCGGCCAGGGTAAGACCGGCAGCAGACCCCGCAGCGGCGCTCCGTCGACGCGCTCCTCACCGCCGGCGTGGGGCATGCGGCCCGGACCCGCCCAGGCGCCCTCGACGATGTCGACCGCCTCGAGCCCCGCGCCGTCGAGCAGCGCCCGCGCCAAGGAGCGCTGCGGAGGCTGCTGGAGCGGCGCGATCTGAAAAACACCGCCGCGGTCTGGCGCTGCCCCTAGGGCCAACGCCACCAGCGCCGCCGCCGCCGTCTCGACCGCCACCACGCAAGGGCGCTGGGTTCCGCCGCCTGGCAAGCGCAGGACGCCCTCGGTCAGCGCCGCCTCGAGGTAGGCCCGCTGGCGGCTGTCGTCATCGTCGACGGCCAACAGCTGCGGCAACAACAGGGAGCAGATCTGGACGTCCACAGGCAATCCGGCGACGCAGCCGGCGCGCAGGGCGCGCTTGCCCTGACCATAGTCGTCCTCCGGCGGCGGCTCATGCTCCAACGCGGCGTGCCCGCTCGGATGCTCGGACCAACGCGCCGGCCGCCGCTCCGCCAGCGACGACGCCAGGACCAGCCGGCGCGGCGGCCGCTCGCAGCCCGTCCAGGCCTCGACCAGCGCCGCCGCGTCGTCGCCATCCATGCCGCAGAGGTCGAGCACAGCATCGCAGCCGTCGAGCACAGCCCGCAGGCGGCCCACGTCGCGGCGATGGCCCGCCACGAAGCTGTGGGGCGCCGCGGAGACTGGCGCACTGAGCGGCGGCGGCTGACGGGCCAAGCCATGGACGACGACGCCCGCCGGCAATGCCGCCTGCAGCGCGCGGCCGAGCCGTCCGGTGGCGCCAAGGACGGCCCATGCCACGGCGGTCACTGGCAGGCCGTCCCTTGCACCGTGCCGGTGCTGCCGTTGCCCTGCGCCCACGTCTTGAGCGCCTCGACCAGCGGCGAAGCGACCGGGCAGACGGTGGCGCTCCCGCTCAGGTGCGCCTTGGAGAGCAACCAGCTGGCCGTCTGCAGGTGCTGTACGCTGCTAATCTCCAACGTACCGATGCTCTTCAGCTTGGGCAGGGCGATGGTCTTGAGCTCGTCGAGCCTGCGCATGCGCAGCTCCGAGACAGTCTCTACCAGCGGCAGCGAGAGCTGGGTGACGGCGCAGTCGGTCGCGATCAGCGAGTTGAGGCCGGTGAGCTTGGGGAACGCGAGCGAGGGGAAGTTGCCGCGCTCGAAATGCAGCGCAGCGGTCGTGGCGTTCAGGCTGGCGAATGCCGTCATGCTGGTGAGCTTGTAGTTGTGGCGCACGCGGATGTGCGATGTCACCTGCGTCAGTTTGCCAAATCCTCCGAGGCTGGCCAGCAGCGGGTTCTGCTCGACCTCGACGCCGTCCGTCGCTTCCAGCGCGCCGAAGCCGGCTATCGCCGTCAGCGCGTGATTGCTGCCGATGAGAATCGACTGCGCCTTCTTCAGCTTGGCGAAGGGAGGGAGCGTCTTCAGCGCAGTGTCCATGATCACGATCTGGCCTTTGACCTCCTCCAGGTTGGGCAGCACCTTGGCGACCGCGACGTCGCCACTGCCACCGATGGTCAATCTCCCTTCGATGACACGGATCTCGGCCAGCTTCATGCTCGCCGGAGCACCGAGATCGAGGTTGACCGCGCCGGCGACCACGCACTGGCCCTCATAGCCGGCCAACGAGGGGTCCGCCATCGGCGCCTGGATGGTCAGCGCCGGCGCCTTGGTGCCCTCGTGGCAGGGCGCCGAGGCGCTACCGCCGCCGCTCTTCTGCGCCTCAAGGAGCGCCGGGTCGACGGCGGGCGTGTCGACCTCCGGCAGCAGACAGCCCGGCAGCGCCAGCGCCAAGGCGGCGACCAGTCTGAGGCGGGCCGACAGGAGGTTAGAACGCATAGGCGCCTCCAAAGCGCAGGAAGTCCTCGTACGCGCTGCGCTGCGTCGAACCAAAGGGATCCTTGCCGCCGAACAGCACCTTGCTCGCGTTGCCGCCGGTCCCCGGCTCCTGCTCGCGTTGGCCCTCGTAGAGCTCGACGTACGCCATGAACGCGCCCTGGCGACTCCGCTGGAGGTAGGCTGTGGCCCGCAGCATCGCCGCGTTGACCGAGGCGCCGGTGTCGCCCATCGGCGTGCTCGCCGCCCCGGGCCACCACGTCCACTGGCCCTCGACGCCGACGCTCGGCGTCACGCGGAAGACCACCTTGCCCGTCAAGTACTTATAGGCGCTGACCATGGACAGCCCCATCCCTGGGGCGAAACCGACGAGCAGCTGCGGGCTGCCGCCGCGGAACCAATGCAGGAGGGTCACCGGGAATCCCTCCGACAAGTCGAACAAGCAACCGAATTCGCCGAGGAGCTGGTCCTGTGGCTTGTACGGCACGCCGTCATAGCCAAGCAAGCAGAGAAACTCGATGCCGGCGAGGTTGCCGAGCGGCGACGACTTGCCGAACATGCCGCCGTCGAACGAGATCATGAACTGGTTGCCGTCCTTGCCCCAGCGATCGCCGCTGCCGAAGCTGCCGTACACCCGCATGTCCTGCTCAAGGCCGAACCAGGTTAGCTTCGGCGAGGCCGAGGCCGGCGCGGCGACCGCGATGCACAAGGTCACCGCCAGCAGCGCCATCCCCCAGCGCTCGGCGCCGCCAAGCCGCCGATGGCTCGGCCAGGGGGCGCGACCAAACACCTGAACCATCTTAGGCCTCCTAGAAGCGCGCGCCCGCCGCGGCGGTGAAGCCGAACTCCAGCGAGGTCAGCGAAGGGGTCAGCACCACCGCCTCGATTTAGACGCGCTGCAGCAGGGCGGCAGAGGCGCCCAGTCGCAGCGGGAAGCCGGCGGTCTTGAGCTCCGTCGTACTGCCCGGCGCAAAGGCCGCCTTGTCGCGGTTCTCGCGCGGCTCGCGTGAGTGGCCGAGCCAATTCCAGTCGAACTGCGCCCACAGCAGCACGGGGCCGAGCGGCATGCTGAGGCGGACGGGGATACCGGCGTAGGCCCAATGCGTGATCAGGTAGCGACCATCCTGCGCGACGGCGGCGGTGGTGCTGCCAAAGCCAAAGCCGATGTCGACCATCGAGTCGGTGCCGACGTCGAAGCCGCCGACCATCATGGTGGCGCGGTAGCCGGAGACGTCGCCGCCGACATTGCGCGAATAGAGCTCAAGGTCGCAGGACTGGTGCGGCGAGGAGAACATCTGCGCCGCCGAGTTGCTCGCCGACGCCATGATCGCCTGCCGTTCGGCCTCGCCGTAGTAGGTCGTCCGCGTGTAGCGGTAGTTGCCCTCCGTCCAGGTCTCGGAGCTCTTGCTCCCGGACGAGGCCACCGCGCCGGCAAAGATCTGGATGATCGCCATCGTCGTGCCGGTGATGAGGCCGTTGCGCTCTTGGTAGCGCACGCCCATCCCGAACGGCGCGCCAGGGTGCCCGAGTCGCCAGCCGGACATCTCGCCAGTACCGCCAGCGACGAACAGGCTGGTCGTCGACGAGTAGTTGGTCAGCAGGCTGTGGGCGTCTTCGAAAAGCGCGGAGGGCTGAAAATTCTTCGCATGTACTGCACTGGGGAGCGCCAACAGCGCCACCAGCCCGAGGCGTGCGATGCCCTTCAGGCGCGCCAGCGGCCCCCCGCCGGGCGGTGCCCAGCCCCGCAGTCGGAGCTGGTCCTTCATGCCCGCCTCCCGTCCCGTCGTCGATGCACGATGCTGCCAGCCTCGCTACCGCTAAGGGCCCAGTGTCTGGCACCGGCGACCCATGTCAAGCGCAGGCCGCCGCCCCCAAAATCGGGCCCAGAGCGCACCCAGCGTCAGGTCACGGCTGGCACCAGCGGAGGTCACAGCCGTAGCCGACCAATGGCTGAGCCACCGCGGCGACCAGCGCTGAGACGCATGACGGCGACGTTCGGTGCAGCAGCCGGGCCCTGCGCCCTCAGGCGCCCGAGGTGGGCACCTTTGCAGGCCGATGGGCATCACCCGCTGCGTAACTCGGCTCCTGGCACGGAGTCTCCGACGCCGCGTTCAGTCGCCCTTGCGCTGGCGCGAGATCGCCCACAGCGCGACGCCAGCGACGAGCAGCGACAGCATAAGCCACCGACCGGCCACGGCGCGGACATCGCCAGCCGGGTTCGCTGTTGGGCTGCCGTTGGGCGCACCGCCCGGGCCGCCTGCCGTCGCGGCCGGTCCGGCGTCGGCTGACACCACCGAAGGCGCCTGGGTCGGCGTCGGCGTCGCAGGCGGGTCGGGCAGCAGGTCTTCGGTCGCAGCGCGCCGCCGTGGCGCCTCCGCCGGCGGCAGCTGCGTCGGCTGGGCAGGCCTCGCTTCGATGGTCTGCCAGAACCCATCCTTGGGAGCCGCGGCCAGCGCC
>SXNM01000375.1 GCA_005777155.1 Pseudomonadota bacterium
ACGATCGCGTTGGCGTGGTCGACCGGTTCGGCCATCATCCGCTCGAATTCCAGGCGATCGAGCTCTGCCTCCGCTTTTTTGAGCGAGGGAGCGATCTCGTCTGCCATGCCGGCGTCGCCCTCGGCTTCAGCGAGCTCGCCGAGCTCTAGAGCGTCGCCGGCGACCTGCGACAATCGGTCGATGATGTCGGTCGCCTGGAACAGCGCGCCCCGCTCGCGCAGCAGCTCCTGCGCCCGCTCGGGATCGTTCCAGAAGTCCGGCTCAGCGGACATCGACTCCAGCTCAGCGATTCGGGCTCTCTTAGCGTCCCAGTCAAAGATGCCCGCGCAGCACGTCGAGCCGAGACTCGATCGCAGCCGCGCGGGACCGGATTTCGGCGAAGGTCGCCATGGTAGGCCTCCTAGCCGCCCGATTCGGCGGCGCAGGGCGCGCACACTGCCACGACTGGCGACGGGTGCAAGGCCGGGGTTTGCCGATGAGCGGCGTCGTCGGCTGCGTAGTTGGGCCGGTCACGGCACTGCCGCGCGCTTGGCGACGGCCTCTGCGCCTGCGACGCAGCGGCTCAGCGCATCCAGAGCGCCGTGACGACGTAGTCGAGGATCAGCACGACGATGGAGCTGGCCACGACCGTGCTGGTGGTGGCGAGGCCGACGCCCCGGCTGCCGCCCGTGGCGAAGTAGCCCTTGTAGCAAGCGATGGCGCCGACTGCGGCGCCAAAGCAGGTGCCCTTGACGACCGAGACGCCGATGTCGCCCGGCTCGATCCAGGCGTAGATGCGCGAGAAGAACATGGCGCTGTCGACGCCCAAAATCGTGGTGGCGACGATCCAGGCGCCGAGCAGCCCAATGGCGTTGAAGCCGATGGTCAAGAGCGGCATCATCAGCGTCGTCGCGACGATGCGCGGCGTGACGAGGTAGTGGACCGGGTCGACGGCCATGACCTCCAGGGCGTCTATCTGCTCTGTGACCCGCATGGTGCCGAGCTCGGTCGTCATGGCCGAGCCAACGCGCCCGGCGACCATCAGCGCGGTCAGCGTCGGCGCCAGCTCGCGCACCAGCGCCAGGGCAACCGAGCCGCCGATCAGCGACTTGGCGTTGAAGATCTCAAAGGCGACGGCGGTCTGAATTGCGAAGACCGCGCCGGTGAAGATGCCCGTCAGCAGCACGATCAGGAGCGATCCGACGCCGACGAATTCCATCAGCATCACGAGGTGGCCGAGCCGCAGCGGCCGCCGGCCCAACAGGGCGACGGCCCGGACCGCGAACACGATCACATCGCCGACGCTCTCGAGTCGCGAAGCGCACATCGCGATCGCCGCCTGGACAAGGCGCACGGCGACGTTGTAGCGAGTGGGCGGCTGCAGCGTAGCGTCGGACAGGATCCCTCCGCCGACGAGGCTAGCCGAGGGCGCGTGCCGCGCCAGAAAAGGCCGCAGATGACGCCCGCAGACGAAGAGCACCCCCCCCCTACCCCCGGCGTCAACGCGACGCCGCCGTCGTGCTTTGAGGCGCCGCCTGCGCAGGTGCCCCTGCCGACATCGCCACGGCGCTGTGAGCCGGGCAAGGTCTACCTCGTCGGCGCTGGGCCTGGCGCAGCCGATCTCATCACCGTGCGCGGCCTGCACTTGCTCGAGAGCGCTGATGTGGTCGTTCATGACGCGCTCGTCGATCCGGCGCTCTACCAGCACCTAGGCGCCGAGCGCATCGACGTCGGCAAGCGCTCAGGCGACCACACCCTGCCTCAGGACGAGATCTGCGAGATCTTGATCCGGCTCGCCCGCGAAGGCCGCCGCGTGGTCCGCCTCAAGGGCGGAGATCCCTTTGTCCTCGGGCGCGGCAGCGAGGAGGCGCTGGCCCTCCGCGAGGCCGGGATCCGCTGCGAGGTGGTCCCTGGGGTCAGCAGCGCACTCGCGGTCCCAGCGCTTGGCGGCATCCCGGTCACCCACCGAGGCGTCGCCGACGCCTTCTGCGTCGTCTCAGGCCACCCGCGCGATCTCGATGACGCCTTCACGCTGCCGCGCTACCGGGAACGGCTGACGGTCGTGGTGCTGATGGGCGTGCGCACCGCTGGCCTCTGGGCGATGGAGCTGCTGGCGCGCGGTTGGCCGAGCGAGACGCCGCTGGCGTTTGTGGTCTGGGGTGGGCGCCCCGAGCAGCGCGTCGTACGGACGGCGCTCGGTGACGTCGCCGGGCGCGGCCCTGACGACATCCAGGCGATCGGCGTCGCGGCGCCAGCGGTGGCGGTCATCGGGTCCGTCGCGGCGCTCTCGGCAGCCGAGCGATCGCCGGCGGGGTAGCCCCGAATCGGCGCGTCGGCTCTACGGCGCCTGGGATGCCCCCACCGTGCACGTCAAGCGCGGGTCGAGTTGCGACGGGCGGCCTCGTTCGGACTCGCGCCTCGTCGATCTCACCGACTGCGGCGGGAGCGACGGCATCCAGTAGCCGCTGCGCCAGTGACAGCGGCCACCTCAGGCCACCCTCAGAATCCGTGGCTGTCCGAGGCGCTGGGCCACGCTCAGCCGGTGGAGCGGGCGAGCACGGCTCCTGCGCTCAAGCGGCCAGCGCCAGCGCTCCGGCGCATGAGGACGCCGAGCCGCGCTCAGCTGCAGCAGCCTACTTGGCCGAACAGGGGCCATCCTTCCAGCTGAACTTGTCGCCGTTGTAGCACTTGGCCTGGCAGGCGTTCTGGTAGGTCAGGCCGTCGTCGCCACAGACCAGCTTCTCGGTCTGCGGGCAGTTGCAGATGCAAGGGCCCTGGTACTGGAAGGTCCAGAGCGCCTTGTCGGCGCCGACCAAGCAGTCGAATTCGCTCTGGTTGCGGAAGGTCATCCACACCGCGCTCGCGCCGTCACCCTTGCTGGCGCAGATCTGCTTGACGACGGCGTAGTCGACGTTCGGGCAGCAGCCCTTGCTGTTGTCGACGTACAGCTCCGCCGAGCACTTGTCTTTGCTAGTGGCGCTGACGCCCTCGCAGCTCAGCACCTTGGCCTGCTCGGCGTTGGCGATACAGCCGTTGCGGAAGGACTGGCCCTTTCCAGTCTTGGCCATCGCGCACACCGGCTTGCACTCATTCTGGCAGGCGCCCCACTTTTGGCTGTCGTAGCACTCGCCCGGACACTCGACGGACATTTTGCCGGCGGCGCACTGCTCCGAGGCCGCGGTCTTGCCGACCGGAAAGCAGCCCTGCAGGTTGCAGAAATCCATCGCGCACTTGGTCTGATAGGTGTTGCCGTCTTGCTTGGCGCAGACGGGCTGCCAGTCGGTGTTGGAGCAGCCGCCGCCGTCGGGCGGTGCCTTGCTGCAAGCAGACTTGCATGGGCCCTTGGTGGGGTTGACGCCGCCATCGGTGGCGAGGTCGGCGCACTCCGTCTCGCACTTCGCGTTGAAGGTGACCTTGGCGCCGTTCTTCAGCGTGCCGCACCACTGCTCCTTCGGCTCGTCTGGCTTGCACTTGGCGCAGTCGGGGCACTTGCCCTGCGACGGCTCGTAGCCGGTGGGCCATTCGAAGGCCTGCAGGGCGCAGATCGCCTCGCAGTCGTTGTTGTAGGTCTTTCCGGCGACGCACATGGTGGCGTCGTCGCACTTGGCGCACTCCGCGCAGTTCTTGGCGCAGTCGGGCAGCGGCAGCTTCTTCGGCGGTGGGCCGGCGCCGGCGCTGGCGTCGGTGCCGACGGTGCCGTCTGAAGCGTCGTCGGCGACCTCAGCCCCGGCGTCATCGATCGCGCCGTCGCTGCTACCGCTGATCTCAGCCTGGGTGTCTGCCGTCGCATCGACCGCGTCGGTGCCGCCGCCGCCGTCCTTGGCGACGTCCTCCGCCGTGGCGTCGGTGCCGGTCCCGCTGTCGAGCCCGGCGGTGCTGTCCTCCTCGGCAGTGTCCTCGGCCGCTGTCGTGTCTTCGTCAGCCGGCGGATCGACGCCACAGGCGACGGTCGCTAGCAAGCCGAGCAGCACTAGGCGTGTGGGGATCGCGCCGAGGGCGCGACCAGGCAGCGTCGACTGCGCACAGAGCAAGGGGCGAAGCGTCATCATCGGGCCACTCCCGACGGCCAGGGCCCGGGGCCGCTGCAGCCGTCACCATGTGCAGCGCCGTCGGGGCTCGCCCCTGTCGACGCGTGCGTCGTCTGGTCGCGGCGCCGGGCGTTGTCGGGCCGGCGATCGACTCTGGGCGGTAGCGTAGCAGAGCCGGCGCGCATTTGCACCAGATCTGCCGGTCGGTTGCGGCGGCGAGCGGGTGGTCCCGCGCTGCGCGTGCCAGTCGGCGCTGGTGGTCAGTCCTCGCGCCACGACGTGTCAGCTACTTCGGGCTGACGTACGCCGTCGAGTTTGCAGGCGTCGGGCTCGCCGCGGCAGACGGCCCGCACGGCGTCGCCATGATCGCGCAGGTGTGCCCGCGTCGACTCAAAGGCGTGGCGGGCGACCGTGGCGCGGGCGTCGGTGCTCATGGGGCTGGTGACAAAGAGGGTCTCATCCTCCTCGGAGGGGGATATCAGGGCGAGGCCGACGTCGGGTCGCTCTGCGCGAAAGCGATGCAAGTCGAGGTACAAGCGCGTCAACGTGGAGACTCGGAAGGCTTGGTTCCAGATGCCCCAGAGGCCGCGCTCGCGGATTCGCGTCAAGGAGCCCGGCGCGACCCGTCCTTGATCGCGGCGCTGTCGCGACAGGCGGCGCGCCAGATTCCACGGCACGATCGGGTTGATCACAAGCACATGGGTGGCGCCGGCGCCGACTGCGAGATCGGTGTGCGCGACCTTGCCCGTGCCGCCGTCGATCAGGTCGGTCTGGCCGATGCGCATCGGCGCAAAGAAGAGCGGTATCGCAGAGCTGGCGGCGATCGCCTGGGCCAAGCTGGCGTCGAGGCGGTAGCCATGGCCGAAGACCTCTCGGTGGCCAGTGTCGAGGTTGTTGGCCGGCACCAGCAGGTGGCGCTCGACGGCGTCGAAGGTCTGCGGCAGGCCGTGGCGTTCCAGCAGGCGCTCGATGAAGCGCTGGTACCGGTGCAGGGTGAACAGGCCGTCTGGCAGGGCGCGGGCCAGGTCGGCGAGGTCAAACCCCTGACCGTCGCGGCCGCGACCAGTGGACACCTGGGCGCCGAGCCGCCGCAACGCATCGAGGAGCGCGACGCCGCGGGCGATGACCTCGCGCGGCTCGACGCCGTAGACGTCGGCGCGGCGGAGCGGGAAGAAGTCGTCCTGCGCGGTCAGCGCGTGATACATCCGTGCCGCGGAGACGCCGGTGGCCATCAGCGTCGCGATGAGCGCGCCGGCAGAGGTGCCGACGAAGATGTCGAAGTGCTGGATCCGAAAGCCGGGCAGCGAGGCCTCCAGCGCCGCCAAGGCGCCGACCTCATAGGCCGCCCCCGTGGCACCGCCGCCACAGAGCACTAGCGCCCGCCGCGGTCGCTGCATCTGCGTCTCCTCTCAGCGGAGCGAGCCCCGTAGTGCCCGCCGCCCCACTGCAATTCTCGGTGTTGCCAGGGGACCGCGCGCAGAACGATTCGGCGCACGATCACGGTGCGGGCGCCTTGGACGGAGAGGGACTTCACCTGCACGGATCAGGTCGCCCGAACGGCGCGGTGGCCGCTACGTCCTCGGTGGGCGGCCGAGGGGCGCCCTCGTCGCGGCCTAGGCGCGCGCCGACCTGCCGAGCCTCTCGAAGTCTGCCGCAGCCCGGGGGAGCCCATGGCAGACTGGCGGAGTCTGTCGACGCCGGCGTTGGGTGGAGCGGGATCGGCAGCCAGTCGCCCCCCTCCAGCGAGCCTCCACTCCGCGCGGGGTGAGGGTCGAGATGCGCTGATTTTCTTAGCACCCTCCGCAGCGCGGGCGCAACGTGGGTGGCGCGACGGAGCGGCTGCGCGGTGGCGGGCGACCAAGCGCCGATGACCACGGCGCGGCGCCGAAGCCTCGGCTTCCATGCGGCCCTACAGCGCATGGCGTCGGGCGCGGACCTTGGGCCAACGTCGTCGCCTTGCGCGTGGCGGCGATCTGGCCCCGCGCGAGTCGACGTCGAGTTCGACGAGGAGTCCGGGCGCAGCAAGGCGATGCCCGCCGGGGCGCTCCAAGCCACGCGATGGCACCCTGGCGAGGCCTACGCTGTGCCGCCCCCCCGGGTCTGCCTCCGGGGCGCACCGCCGCGACTTGGGCGATGCGTCACCGCGGCCCGTTCGGCCGCGCCTCGTCTCTCAATGGGAAGCAGGTTCTCCTGTCTCCCGTCCCAGTTGGTGACCCCAGCGGGATTTGAACCCGCGTCGTCGGCTTGAAAGGCCAATGTCCTGACCACTAGACGATGGGGCCCGAAACGACCGGTGCGCGCGCAGCGACCGATCAGGCGCCGGGGGCTTGGCCCCGGCGATGAGGGGGTGAGTCGGGAGGGACTCGAACCCTCGACCTACGGATTAACAGTCCGCTGCTCTACCGACTGAGCTACCGACCCGCAGGCGCCGCCGCTCGAGCGGGTGCGGGCGCGGAGGCTAGGCTACAGCGTGCGGTCCGGCAAGGGTCCGCCTGCAAAGCCCCGCGACGCGCCTAGGTGCCGCCGTTAGACGTGAGACTTGCGGTCTTCCAGTTCGACGTCGACTGGCCGGCTGGCGCTGGCTTCGAGCTTAGGCGTGGCGTCGATCTCGTCGCGCTCGCTGCGCATGGTGTCGCGTTGCGCCTTCTTGAAGTTGCCGATCGCCTCGCCCAGCCCCTTGCCGAGCTGCGGCAGTTTGGTGGCGCCAAACAGCACGACCACGATGGCGAGGACGACGAGCATCTCTGGCAGCCCGATCATGGCGGTCGCGGGCGCGGTCAGGGCGGTCAGCGTAATAGTGGCCAACATGGTCGACTCCGTCTGCCCGGCCTCTTTCGCCACGGGCATGTGGCCGAGGAGGCCACGCACGAAAGGTAGCATGACGCGGGCGCTGCCGCCAGCGTTCGCCGTGGCGCGCTCTGGGTCTAGCCGTGACGCCTCAACCCGGGGCGGCTTTGGCGTCGCCGCTCGCCGCGGCCACCACCTCAGCGGCACGCCCGGGATCAAAGGCCTGCGCCACCACGTCGCCAGGGAGGCCCTCTAGCAGCTGGCGCGCCGCGGCGGCCTCTGCGGCCTTCTTGGTCGCGCCCTCACCGCTGCTGCTGAGCTCGTCGCCGGCGATGGTCGCCCGCACCTCGACCTGAAAGCGCCGAGCGTGGGCCGGCCCGGTGGACTCGACCAGTCGGTACACCGGCAGATCGCCGCCTCCAGACTGAGCTCGCTGCTGCAGCTCTGCCTTCCAACCGTGGCCGAGCCGCAGCAGGGCTCGCTTCGGCCCCGCCGCGGCCGCCATGACCAGCACCGCCATCGTCTCGGCTTCGAACCACTGCAGCACGAGGCGGTTGGCCTCCAGCGGCCCGGCGTCGAGGTAGACCGCGCCGACCAGCGCCTCGACCGCGTCTGCCAACACAGAGGCGCGCTCGGAGCCGCCGCTTTGCCGCTCGCCGCGGCCGAGGCGCAGCGCCGCGCCGACGCCGAGCCGTCGCCCGACGCGGGCCAGGGCCGCCGCGCAGACCACCCTTGACCGCAGCATGGTCAGCTCGCCCTCGTCACAGGACGGCAGCGCCCGGTAGAGGAACTCGCCGACAAAGAGCGCGAGCGCGGCGTCGCCGAGGAATTCCAGCCGCTGGTTGTCGGCGGCGACCTCGGGCCTCTCGTTGCGGTGGCTCGGGTGGATGAGGGCCAGCGCCAGCAGCGCCGGGTCTGTGAACCGATAGCCGAGGCGCTCGGCGAGCAGTGCGCCGCGGGCGCCGGGCAGGTCTGTGATCATGGGCCCCACCCGCCGGTTGGCACGGCAGCACGGGCCTGCGGCGCGGCGTCCGCGATCGGCGATGCGAGGGCGACATCGGCCGTGCTGGCGGGCTCAGCAGGCGCCCCTGGCCTTCGGGTGCCGGCCACGACTCCGCCGCCGAGCAAGCGCACGCCGGCGTCCGGGCCCTCGGCGTCGGTGAGCACGAGGCTCTGGCCGGGCGCGATCGCCAGCGCCGGCTCCACGAAGCGCAGCGTCCAGCGATCGGCTGTCGCCCGCATCACCTGCGCCAGCCGTTGCTCGCCGCGATGACGCCACTGGGCCAGCGCAAAGGCGCCTTCGACCAGCGGCGCGCCATCGATCGTGCCGGCGTCGGCGACGTCGACTTCGGCCACTGTGAGCGCCGCGAGATCGCCGAGCACTACGGCGCCGTCGCTCTCCTTGGCGACCACATAGAGCGGCCCGCCGCCGCCGGCGACGCCATGGCCGCGGCGCTGGCCGATGGTGAAGCGGTGCTGCCCGGCGTGGCTGCCGAGCCTCGTGCCGTCGAGCGCGACCAGGACGCCGCCACCGGCGCGGGCCTTGATCTCAGGCCGCTGTGATAGCCAGTCGCCTGGCGGCCGGCCACCTGTGAAGCAGATGTCCATCGACTCGGGCTTCTCTGCGACGGCGAGCCCCAGGCGGCGAGCGTGAGCGCGGACGTCGGCCTTGCTCATAGCGCCGAGCGGAAAACGCAGCGAACCCGCGGCCTCTGGGCGCAATGGGTGCAAGAAATACGCCTGGTCTTTGTCGGGGTCAGCGCCACGGCGGAGCTGCCAGCGGCCTGCGGCATCGGGCGCGAGGCGGGCGTAGTGTCCGGTGCACAAGGCGACGGCGCCGACCAGTCGGGCTCGCTCGAGCAGCAAGTCGAACTTGAGGTGTCGGTTGCAGGAGACGCATGGGTTCGGGGTCAAGCCGGCGGCCCAGGCGGCGGCGAAGGGCGCGATCACGAGGTCGGCGAAGCGCTCGCGCTCATCGATGACGTAGTGACGGATGCCGAGCTTGGCCGCCACGGCGCGGGCGTCGCGGGCGTCGCGCGGCGCACAGCAGCTGCCGGCGCGCGTCGTCGCCTCGGGGGCTGCGTCGGAGAGGCGCGCGGTGAGGCCGATGACCTCGAACCCAGCCTCCACCAACAACCCAGCCACGACCGATGAGTCGACGCCACCCGACATGGCGACGGCGACTCGCGCGCCGGCGGGCAAATGGAGATCCGCGAGTTGGAAGGCGGCAGGCTCGACGGCGGCAGGCTCGACGGCGGCAGGCTCGATGCCGGCCGGCTCGACGGCGACGGGCGCGATGGCGGCATGCTGGTGGGGTGCGGGCTGGCGCGGCGCGGCGACGTTCATGAGTCCCCTCCCCGGGTGACGCCGGGTGAGTTCGAGCACGGCTGTGGCAGAAGATAGCGCCTGAAGCGCAGCCCGGCCAGGGCCAGCCGCGAGGGCCGAGCATCGTCGACGTCAGCGCGGCAACCGCGCCCGCACCCTGGCGAGCGCTGCGCAAGCGGCGACGATGTCCTCTTGCGTGGTGCCAACGCCAAGAGAAAAGCGCAGGGTCTGCTTGGCTCTCGCCTCACCGTGCAGCGCGGCGATCGCTGGCGAAGGCTGGCCGCTACCAGAGCTGCAAGCCGCCCCAGCAGAGACGGCCACGCCCTCAACGTCGAGCGCCTCGACTAGGGCCTGGGCGTCGGCGCCGGGCAACGCGACCGAGAGCACGTGGCCGGTCTCATCTGCCGGGTCTTGCGGGCCCTGGCGAACGGCGCCAGGCCAGACGTCGGCGACGCTCCGCCACAGCGCGTCGCGCAGGCCGCGCAGCGGCAGGTGGGCTTCGACGCGCCGCGTCCACTCCTCAGATGCGGCGCCCAGGGCGAGCGCGCCTAGCAGGTTCTCTGTGCCGCCCCGCAGACCGCGCTCTTGTGCCCCCTCGACCCGGGCTCGCAGCGGCAGCCCTGGGCGCAGCCAGAGCGCTCCCGTGCCAGCGACTCCGCCGCACTTGTGGCCAGAGACGGCGACGCTGTCGGCGCAGCGCGAGACGGCCTGCATGTCGACGCGGCCGGCGGCCTGCGCGGCGTCTACGTGCAAGCGGTCGCCTGGCGCGAGCGCGGCGCGGAGCGCGGCCAAGGGCTGAATGGTGCCCAGCTCGTGGTGCACGGCGGCGACGACGCAGAGCAAGGGGCGTGGCGCCGCCGCGAGGAGCGCCTGGGCCCGCGCGACATCGAGCTTGCCGTCGGGGTGAGTCGGCAGCTCGACGGCGACGGCGCCGCGATCGCGGACAGCCCGGCAAGGGCCGACGATCGCTGGGTGCTCGATCGTGGCCCAGGCGATGGCGGCGGGCTGTGGCGCGCCAGCGATGCCGAGGTCATCGGCCTCTGTGGCGCCGCTGGTCCAGAGCAGGTCTTCGGCGCGGACCCCGAGGCCGCCGGCGAGCTGGTCGCGGGCGTGCTCCAGGCTGGCCCGCGCCCGCTGGCCGAGCCAGTGGCGCGACGACGGGTTGCCCCACGCGCCGCGGCGCAGCAGGGCGGCGATGGCGTCGAGGGCCGCGTTGCAAGGCGGCGCGCTGGCGCTGTGATCGAGGTAGACGGTGGGTGGGGCGGCGGGGCCTGGCCCGCCGTTCGGCGGTAGCGATGAGGGCGGCGAAGACGTCGACAGGGGCGGATCCATGGGCCCATCGTGGCCACCCGCGCTGTCGAGCGCAACGGCGTTGACGCCGAGGACCTCATCGGTTGTCATGCCGCGCCCGCCTCGTTGCCGCGCCGATCGTCGCGCGCGGGGCGTTGTGCCGCCGCGGAGCCATCGCATGACCCAGCCCCTTGTGTTGCCGGCGCTCGCTGCCCTGGCCCCGCCGCGCGCCGACAGCCGCGCCATGACGCGCCGCGGCGACGGCATCGCCGCTCTTGGGCGCTGCGTCGCCGTGACGGCGTGTGGCCTGCTCGCGCTCGTGGCCCCGCTCGCGGCAGAGGCCGAGACCGGGCTGCCGGTCGACCCTACCGCCACCGGCGAGGGCGGCGCCATGCTCCCGCGCGGCCGCCTGGGGCTCAGCCTGCGTCCGGCAGACCCCGAGCGTCGGCGCCTGCCCTGGGTCGAGCTGCACGGCCTTTTTCGCTTCCGCCCCGACTGGATCAGCAACGGCCACCTGGGCCAGGCCGTCAGCAGCGCCCTGCCGCAGTACCCCGTTGTGACCGCGAGCGCGATCAAGCCGCCGCTCTCGCGCTGGCCGCAGAACAACGACGCCTCCAACGGTTTTCGCAGCAAGGTCGGCGCCAGCCGCGACGAAGACTCGGTGGCCGGCGCCACCATGCGCCTGCGCCTTCAGCCGACGATCCACGTCCACGACAAAGTCCGGCTGCGCTTGACGTTGGACGCCTTTGACAACCACACCCTCGGCAGCCAGCCCGACTACTCGGGCGCCCTGGCGCGGCCTGACGTACCGCTCTCGGCGTTCGCGATGAGCACGCGGCCCGGCTCCGTCCGCGTGGTCGAGGCGTTCGGCGAGTGGGCGACTCCCTATGGCACCCTGCGAATCGGCCGCCAGGCGTCGCACTGGGGCCTCGGCATCCTCGCCAACGGCGGCATGGGCACGACCTGGGACGGCATCCACCCACTGCCCCACTACTATGGCGGCCCGCTCGGCCCTGCGGCGGGCACTGGCTACGACGCCGACTTCAGCAACTTCACCGACCGTGCCGCCTTCGTCACCGGCTTTGGCGGCGTGTACTTGGCGCTGTTCTGGGACTGGATCGCCCAGGGCGGCCTCAGCCAGGACCCGACTCGCTTCGACGGCGTGCCCTTCGACATGGAGGACGCCGATGACGTCAACCAGTGGGGCTTCGCGATCTTTAGCAAGCCCTTGACGCCAGAGGAGATCGTCCGCCGCAAGCGCGACCTGAATCAGCGGCGGACCTCGGCCCTCGACTACGGAGTCTACGGCATCGTCCGCACGCAGGAGCTCGACAGCGAACCCGTAAAGGGCGCCGCGACGCCGTCTGACCTCGACCTGTCAGACGCCGGCGCGATCAAGCTGCTGCCACGTGAGGCCTGGGCTTTCGCCGCTGACGCCTGGGTCCGCTACGAGCTGCGACCTAGCCCGTCGACCCGCGTCGTGGCGGAAGGTGAATTCGTCTACCTGCACGGCGAGATCGCTGACGCGGCGGTGGTCGGCGACGCCGCCTCGCCGAAGCCCAAGTCGCTGCGCATGTGGGGCGGCGCGTTGAAGTCGGCCTGGCAGATGGACAACATCACCATCGGCCTCGACGCCGGCGTGGCCTCGGGCGACGACACCCGCTGCTTCGGCGTCTACGGGCCCGGCAACTGCGGCCTCGAGACCGCGAACGGCGGCTCCAACCGCGTGATCAGCGGCTTCAAGTTCCACCGCAACTACCGCGTCGACTCGCTGCTCTTCCGCGACGTCATCGGCGCCGTCACCAACGCCATGTACATCAAGCCGACCTTCGGCCTGACGCGCCGGCCTTGGTTCGACAATGACGAGCGCATGGGCTTTGACCTCGGGGTCTTGCACGCCCTGGCGCAGAACGCAGACGGCACACCTGGCAAGGGCGGCACGCTCGGCACCGAGATGGAGCTGCGGGCCTTCCTTGGCAGCCGCGACCTCTACCTCGCCAGCGTCACCTTCTCGTACCTGATCCCGGGCGACGGCCTGAACGTCCGCGGCCCGGACGCCGGCGCCGATCAATGGCTCGGCGCGACCGCGTCAGTGCCTGCCGAGAACGCCTGGCGACTGATGGGACGCATGACGCTGGCGTTCTAGGCGCGCGTCGGGCCGGAGAGACGCCGTGGACCATTTTCATCGCGAAGGGGCCGACAGCGGCGGCGATCTCTGCGTCGAGGGCGTGGCCCTGCGCGCCATCGCTGAAGCGGTCGGGACGCCGACCTACGTCTACTCACGCGCCACGCTCGAGCGCCACTACCGGGTGATGGATCGAGCTCTCGCCGGGCTCCCGCACACCATCTGCTACAGCGTCAAGGCGAACAGCAACCTCGCGGTCCTCGGCGTTTTGGCTAGGCTCGGCAGCGGCTTCGACATCGTAAGCGTCGGTGAGCTGGAGCGTGTGCTGCGGGCCGGCGGCAGCGCCGACAAGGTCGTGTTCTCCGGCGTCGGCAAGTCGCGCACCGAGATGCGCGCGGCTCTGGA
>SXNM01000376.1 GCA_005777155.1 Pseudomonadota bacterium
CCGTCGCTGCGGAAGGAGAAGCCGCGGTCGGCGCGGTCGAGCTGGGGCGAGCTGACGCCGAGATCAGCGATGACACCCGCGAGTTGGCCAATGCCCAGGCGCTCAAGCACGCGGCCGATGTCAGCGAAGGGCGCATGGGCGCAAAGAAAGCGCTCGCCGAAGCCCGCGAGCCGCGCCTGTGCCGCGAGCAGCGCGTCGGCGTCACGGTCGAGGCCGAGCAACCGCAGGTCCGGGCGGGCCTGCAGCAGCGCTTCGCTGTGGCCCCCGCCGCCGAGGGTGCAGTCCACCACCCAGCCGCTCGGAACCGCCGCGAGCGCGGCCACCACCTCAGCCCGCAGGACGGTGGCGTGGGCGTAAGGCAGCGTCGCGCCGCAGCCTGGCGCCACCGCGGGTCGCTCTGCCTCTATGGGAAGGGCGCCAACGGCCCTGGCGAGGTTCATAGACCCAGCTCCGCCAGGCGCGCCGCCTGACCACGGAGCGCTGCGCGGGCCTCCGCCTGCGCCGACTGCCAAGCTCCGGCCGCCCAGAGGTCGAAGGTCTGGCCCTGGCCAACGACGGCGACGTCAGCCGCCACGTCGAGCGCGGCGAACTCCCGCAGCTCAGCGCCGATGAGGATCCGCCCGTGGCTGTCTGGCTCGCAGTCGGAGGCCATCGCGACCTGGAACTTCTTGACGTGGTCCACCAGCGGATCACTCTGCGCCAAGCTGGCGAGCCGCTGCATCCGGGCGTGCCATACAGGCAGAGGAAAGCAGTGGATGGCGGGGTTCGTGAGCGACGGCGCCAGCACCACGCGCTGCTGACCTTGCCCCTCTAGGCTGCGGCGAAAGGCCGCCGGCACCGACAGCCGCGACTTGGCGTCGGTGCGCGCTTGGTGGGTACCGAGGAACATCCAATCCACGTCTGCCGCCTGTCCGCCAGCCGCCGGTTCCGGAGCCGATATCGCTGCGCCACGGGGCGCCGTGTTCGGGGCTCGGAGCGCTGTTCCAGTGTGGGTTGTCCCACTTTCTCCTACTTTTGACCACTACCTCCCACTTCATCTCACCTGCCAGCGAGATCGCGCTGAATAGACAGTTACCATTTATTATCAAGCAATTATGCATCGACCGCCCAGAAGAGCGTCACGGTGACGCAACGACAAAATGACGTAATGTCGATTTGTTATGAATCAAGGCTCCGTTTCTTGACGGCAGGTCCAACTTGACGCAGCGCGCGGGGTCCACTGGCCGCCGGCGTCCCCAGGCGTCCTTAGGAAACCTCCGTCTTGTTGGAATGTTCGGCGTCGCGACGCGTCTGCGAGGCCCAACGATCGACGGCGTGGCGCGGGCGATCGAGCGGACCCCTCTGTGCCAGGGCGTTCTCCGCAACATCAACGCCTGAAAGGAGAATCACCGATCATCCGGCCGGTGGGGCGCGGTGGGAGGCTGCGGGGGCGTCGCAGAAGTGGTCAGTCCGGCCCGCATCGGCTAGGCTGGCCTTCACCGCGGTGGTCGGCGGTCATCGGAGTGCCCACCCATGCCTCAGCCCATTTCGCAAGACGTCGACGCATCGGCCGCAGCTCGCCGCGCTGCGTCCGGGGAGCGGCGCACGCTGGTGACGCTCAGCCTCTGGCTCGCCGCCTGCGGGAGCGACGCGGCGCCTGCCGCCACCGACAGCGTCGATGCGCAAGAGGTCGAGGAGGACGTCGTCTCCGGCTGCCCGCTGCCAGGCTCCTCCGCCCAGGAGGGCGCCAAAGTGCAGAGCGAAGACCTGCACTTCAACGTCGGCGGCGCCAAAATCAAGGCCAGCATCGCCGTACCGACGACGTGCCAGAACGCCTCGCCCTGCCCGCTGGTGGTGGTGGTCGGTGACCGCGACACGTCACCCGTCCCGCAGTGGATCCCGCACAGTGAGGCGCTCGCCGAGTCGTCGGGCACTGCGGTGTTGGTGTTCAACCTGCCGGGGACGGGCATCGGCGGCCACGCCTCCACCGGCAGCAACGACTATGGCGGCGAGGCCCATCTGGCGGCGGTCAAGGAAGTCATGCGCCTGACGGCGGAGAAGCCGTACATCGACAAGAAGCGGTCTGGCTTCTTGACCGTCGGCTGGGGCCTCCTGCCTGTGGCGGCTGCGATGAGCAAGTTCACGCTCAGCTCTTTGAATTTCGTCCATTTCCTAATCGACGTCGAGGGCCCCTCTGACCGCTGCGCCGCTACCCAGGCCCCGGCAGATCCGGCGCGCTCGATCGGCCCTGACGATGGCCCGGGCGCCACCGAGAGCGCCTGCAACTTCGGGGCGATCGGCAGCCACTCCGCGGCCTACCCACCGGCGAGCGGCGACAAGCCGGCCAGCATCCTCTGCGCGCCCGGGGCCTGGCCCATCACCGAGACCGGCAAGGACTGCACAGACAACACCTGGTGGATCCCGCGTGAGCCTGCGCGCGCGCTAGCGGCGACGGCGGTGCAGGTGCGCTATCAGCGCGTGCAGCTGCTCCACTCCCGCGCGCCTTCACACCACGCGGCGCGGGTGATGATTAAGCAGCTCGCGGCCAGCAAGTCCCGTTTCTTCGCGCTCAACGACATGCCGCCATGCCAGCCGTCGCTCGACGACGCGACGTGCGACGCGCTGCTGGCCCAGTGCCAGCGCTGTTGGTTGGAGGGCACGTTCGGCAACGGAATGAGCCCAGCGCCCTACGCCAGCGGGGCCCTCGCTGAGGTCACCATCGGCGAGCTCTTCGCCGATGTACTGCCGCGCTTTGTGCGTCGAATGGTCAACCCGGCCGAGTCGCCCAACTGCCGCTGAGCGCCGTGCCCCGATGCGTCTGTGCCGCCGCCGAAGACGCGGCCCCCTTGGAGCCTCGATGAGCGCCTCCCCGCTCGACGTCCTGCAAGCCTTTGTCGGCTCTCCAAAGCCCACACGTACCGCCGCGACGCTGATCTTGCTGCGCGATGGGGTGCTCGGCGTCGAGGTGCTGCTGACGCGGCGCAGCGGCGGCGCTGGCTTCATGGCCGGGGCGACGGTCTTTCCGGGCGGCAAGGTCGACGCCGGTGACGCTGAGCTCGGCCCAGCGCCGAGCGCGAGCGCCCGAGTCGATGACCTCCGCGCCGCCCAGTCATCGCGCGCCACGGACCCGGCAGACGAGGCGGCGGCGGGCCCAAGCGCGGCCGCGTTCTTCGGCGCCGCCGTGCGCGAGCTCTGCGAGGAGGCGGGCGTCGTCCTGGCGCGCGATCGGACCACGGGCGAGGCGATCGCGGTCGACCAGGCGCAGGCCATTGCACGCGCCGTCGCTGGTGAGCGCCGGGGCCACAGAGTCCCGACTGGCGCCTTCGCCCGGGCCTTGGCAGCGGCGGGCGCCCTGGCCGACCTGGGCGGGGTGGTACCCTGCGCCTGGTGGCTGACGCCCAAGGTGGAGCCGGTGCGCTTCGACACCCTCTTCTTTGCGGCGGCGCTGCCGGAAGGCCAGGAGGCGACCGTCGACGGCGTGGAAGGCGTCGCCGCCGGCTTCTATCGCCCGGCGGCGGCGCTCGCCGATCACCGCGTCAATGGGCCAATCGCCCTGCCGCCGCCTACCCTGCACACGCTCGAGCGGCTGGTGACGCTGGAGCCGTCGCTGCCCGGCAGAGGCGGCGCCAAGGCGATGTGCCAAGCGCTCGCCGACGCCGGTCTGGGAGAGCGCCTGCTGCCGCATTTCGTCGCCATGACCCAGGCGGGCCCGACGCTGGCTATGCCGGACGATCCGCTGCACCCGGCGGCGCTGCCGAGCGACCACGCCCGCGTCAACCGCTTCGTCCTGCGTGGTGGCCGTTTCGACCGCATCCAACGCGACGCCCGGCTCTAGCGACGGGGCGAGTGAAGGCAGGCCGTATCTCTGGCCAGTAGTCTCTGGCCGGCGGACCATTGCTGGCTCGGCGCCCCCTAGG
The DNA here is from genome assembly GCA_005777155.1 of Pseudomonadota bacterium. Lineage (GTDB taxonomy): Bacteria > Myxococcota_A > UBA9042 > UBA9042 > UBA9042 > SXNM01. Next base: position 3,897 of record SXNM01000376.1, read on the forward strand.
CGACTGAGGGCCAATTTCCGGCGCTCCCCAGCCCAGTTCACGCCCGCTCCGGCGCCAACGTCTTGAAAGCCGGCGCGTCTCCGAGGACGGCGGAGGCTGCTCTGTCAGTGAACGTCGAGGAATGACGAGCGCCGAGTGCGCCGAACCAAGTCGAGGAAGGTGCCGTCACCGAGCGCCTTGCCGAGCGTCGCTGAGCCGCCATGCAGCTCGAAGGCGCCGACGAAGACGCGCTTCGGGCCATCGACCAAGCTGCCGTGCAGGCCACTGGCCTTGAGGTCGGGCAGCGTCAGCGCCTTGCCAGTCGCTGTGGCTGGAAGCAGCACGGTCCAGCGGCGCCCCTCGCTGCCGGTCAGTACGACTCTGTAGAAGGCCGCGCCCGCCACCGCCTGAACCGTCAGCGCGCGCGACTTGGCATCCCACGCGCTGCCGAGCGCATAGGGCAGAAACGGAGCGGGCGTATAGGTGGGAGCGTGCGGGCCGACGTCAGAGAACACGATGGAGCCACCCTCGGGCTTGCCATTGCCGCCGACATTGATCGCGGCGCTGACGAGGATCCGGTTGGCGGCGCCGACGCGCAGCCCGGAGTGCAGCGGCGCGGCGTTGAGCGTAATCGTCTGATCGCCCGGCTCCTCCTGGTCACCGTCCACCTTGCCGTCGGCCTTCTGCTGCGAGCTCGTGGTGTCCGAAGCGGCGGCGAGCCCGAGCGGAACAAGCGTCCCGTCGGGGAGCAGGGCGCCGCCGAGGACCAAGATCAGGTCGGCGAAACCGGCGTCGCCCACCGTTGGCAGGGTAGGCGGAATCACCTCAGTCGTCAGCCCGAGCGGAACCTGCGGCGCGAGAGGCTTAGAGATCGGCGTCTGCGCGCCCGCCTTGTCGGCGAACGGGACGTCGACGACGACCTGGGAGTAGAAGCCGGACAGGTAGGGCAGGAGCACGCCGACGACCTTGCCGACGTCGAGCCCGCCGTCGACGGCGCCGACGATGGCGCTGACCTGGCTCATCAGGTCCGACAGGGGCAGCCGGCCGGCCAGGCTCCACAGCACGTGTTTACCGGGTGGCCCGGCCACGATGTAGGCGTCGATGACCTTCTTGCCGAGGAAGAAGGTGACGCCGCCGGGGATCTCCTGCGGCTCGCCCGGCTTCGGGTTCACCAGCGACGGCGCATCCTTGTGAAACGGCCGGGTGACGTTTGGGCCGATGAGCGCGTCGAGGTTGAACAGCAGCAGGTCCGAGCCGATGCCGAGAGAGGTGATGCCGAGGCCAGCCTCGCCCTGCCCCTCGTAGTCGACCGAGCCGGCCACGATGTCGCCATGGATGAGCTTGGTCGCCTCGGCGACCGGCTTGCCGTCCGCGTCGTAGGCCAGCTCCGCGTAGTGGTGAAGCCGCGTCGCCAGCAACACATCGGCGCCCATCGCCGGGTCGAAGGCGAGCAGCGAGATCGCGTCGTGGTCGGGGACGACGACGTGCAGATCGCAGGGCGGCGTCAGCCCCGACAGCGACGCCTGGCCATCTTTGATCGCGAATTCAGTGGTGGTCGGCGTCACCGCACCGGCCGGGCACAACGCCGACACCTTGCCGGTGAGCGGGCCGAAGGTGTCCTCGTCGACGACCGTCAGCCGTGCCTGGGCCTGTGCCGGCAGCGGCCCGAGGTTCCAGAGCTGAGCGCTGTCACTGGCTTTACCACCGGCGACCGTGCCAGAGAGCGTCGCCTTGCCCGCGGCGTCACCGGCGATGAGCTCGGCGCCCAGCGTGAACCCGGCGCCCTCCAGCTTCCAAGTGATGGCGGCGTCGGGATCGACGGTCAGCGCGGCGTCACGGACCTGAGCGCCGAGCAGCAACGCCGGTGCCCCCTTGTCGCCGGGCCTCGCGATCCAGACCTTGCGGTGCAGGACCAGGCTGAGGTCGCCCGTGGGCTTTGGCTTGCAGCCGCCGTCTGCGCAGAGCTTGCCGTCGCCACACTCGGCGTCGCTCGCGCAGACGGTCTGGGTGCAGCTGCCAGTCTCGAGGTCACAGCCGCACAAAAAGCGATCATCGGGGCACACCGAGGTCCCCAGCTGGGCCGCACAATCGGCGCTGCTCTTGCACAGGACCTTCTTGGCGCAGCAGCCTTGCAGGCAGACATAGTCGCTCGCGGGCTTGGGGCAGAGGCCGAGATCTTCGACCTTGTTGGCGTTCAGGCACGTCGTCTCACAAGCTCCGCCGACATCGGCGGTCGCCCCGTCACCACCGCCCGCGTCGCCACCGCCGCTCTGATCGGCCGCGCCGCCACCAGCGTCGGTCGCGACCGCGTCGCCCTCGTCGGCCTTGTCGCCGCCGCAGCCCACCGCCAGCGCGAGCACGAGCACCGCGAACCACTTACTCTCCATCCGGATCGACATCCTCAGCCTCCCTCGGCCCGACGCGCCGCGCAGCAGCGGACGCTACGCCAGCTCGGCGCAAATTTCTATCATCAGCGCGACTCAACACGCCGGCCCGAGGCCCCTTGGGGGTACGTCCAAGCCGCCCGATCGCGCTACGGGCAGGCCACAGTCGATGGCTGCCAAGGAGGCGCCAAGATCCACGACGAGCTGGGCGCTGTGGGCGCGCTTCATGGGCAGTGGACGCCGAAGTTGGCGCCGCCGCGGTCGCAGAGAAGCGGTCCAATGACACCTTGCCGGCCAGGGTGCGCCGCCCCCCAATCCGTCGGCAATGGCCGCGGCCGGTCCGCACGGGTCGCGTCTCCCCGCGAAAACTGGGGCGCGCCGCCAGCCGCGACAGCCCTAGCGCTGCGCCACCCGAACCGTGGCGGAATCGGTCCTTCTGCGCGGCGCCCGGCCGAGCCTTGGCGCGCCGCGACCACCAGCGGCTGCCACATCGGCGGCCAGCGGGCCAAGGGAGTCACCCTGCAGCGCGCCCTGGCGTTGCGGGGTCGCGGCGCTGCGGATCAACTAAAAGGCGAGCGCCCCTTCTTGCGCAGCAGCTCGAATTCGACGCCCGCCGCCGGTTCGCGCGTACCCTCTCCCGCCCGCACGGGCCGAATCATGCCTGGCGCCTCGACCTTGGTGCGGGCCTCGAACCAATCGAGTCGGACCTCGGAGAGCGCCAGCTGCGGCGTGCAGCGCGCCACCAACGTGTTCGCCTGGGCCTGCAAGCGGCTGGCGACGCGCGGTGGCCGCAGACGCTCCGCGATCGGCCGCCGCACCTGGACACGCCGCAGCGGACGCACACCGGCGAACGGCCCCTCTAGCAGCCGCAGCAGGCGCTCGCACTCGGCCACGAGCGCCAGCAGGCGCTGCAGGTCGGCGGCGCCGACCGCGGTGACCTCCGCCGCCTTCGCCTCATTTGTCGCTTCGCTGTGAGCCACGACGCCGCGCTCGGTCGGGCCCGGCGCAGCCTCCTCACCCGCGGACTCCTCGTTCGCGGCCTCTTCACCCTCCGCATCGTCTGCGCTGGCCGGCGACAGCAGATCGAAGGCGCGGACCAGCGCGCCACGCGCGGCCTGCCGCAGGGCGCGATCGCCAGCGCCGGCGGCGAGCAGGCGAGCCATCTGCGCAGCGTCGACCGCGAGCACCTGGGCCAGGGGCGCCGCCGCTGGGCTCATCGCGGCGTCCTGTCGGTCAGGGATGCCGAATCGGGCGTGAACAACAGGCGCGCGCCGGGCACAATACCGAGCCGCGCCGCTTCATCGGCCGCCAACTCCAGGACATAGCGCGAAGGTCGCGCCACGCCCCGCGACACCAGGTTGTTTGGCGGCACCGCCGGCAGCACGTCGACGACGCTCCACTCGGCGTCGATGAAGATCATGTCGAGCGAGAGCCAGGTGTTCTTCATCCAGAACTTCCAAGGTTCGTCGCCAGGCATGAAGAAGAGCATGCCAGTCGCCGGCGCGAGATGGTGGCGAAACATCAACCCGCGGGCGCGCTCCTCTTCGGTCCGCGCCAACTCGACGCCGATCTTCGGGGACGACGCGCGCCCCGCGATCGTGATCGTGCCCCTCGCCCGGAGTGGGGCACCCCTTGGATCGAGCGGCGCCGCGGGGCCTTTCGGGTCAGCCGCCTCAGCCGTGGCGCCTGCGGATGCC
>SXNM01000377.1 GCA_005777155.1 Pseudomonadota bacterium
CGCCCCGTCGACCGCCCCCGGCGACAAGGCCACCGACGATCGCGGCGCCGCCGCCAAGCCCGCGCCGCCAACCGGCCTGCCCAAGGGCGTCGACGCCGCCGACCTGGACGCCGCCGAGCGTAAGGTGCTGGCCGAGGTCTTCGAGGAACAATTCTGCCCGTGCGGCAAGGCCCGCAGCTTTCGCGCCGCCCTCGACGCTGGCGACTGCGCCCTGGCCTCGCGCCTGGCCCGCTTCTGCGTTCAGCAGCTGCAGCAAGGCTACGGCAAGCGCAAGGTCGTGACCGCCCTGCTCAAGGAGATTGAGCGCCTCAACACGGTCGTCCAGTTCGACCTGGCAGCCGCACCGCGCCTCGGCGCTGCCGACGCCAAGGTCGTGGTGGTCGTCTTCTCTGACTTCGAGTGCCCCTTTTGCCGACGCGCCAGCGGCCAGATCGTCCGCCTACAGAAGCACTACGGCGTTGGCCTCGCTTTCCTCCACTATCCCTTGGAGATGGCGCACCCGCATGCTGAGGGCGCCGCGCGCGCTGCCTGGGCCGCCCACCGCCAGGGCAAGTTCTGGCAGATGCATGACGCCCTCTTCGCCCGCTCACCCGACTTGGCGTGGCCGCAGGTCCAGAAGATCGCCAAAGAGGTCGGCCTCGATCTCGTCCGCTTCGCGCGCGACGTCGAGTCCCCAGCCGCCAAAGCCGCCGTGGCCGCCGACAAGGAGCAGGGCCGGAAGGCCGGTGTAGACGGCACGCCCACGTTCTTCGTCGATGGCCGGCGGGCAGAGACGATGGACCAGCTGCAGGACGGCATCCGCGAGGCGATGGCGATGCGCCCCGGCGCCAAAATCGCTGATCCGCTCGACCTCGGTGACGCTGACGCCGAGGACCCGCTCGCCGACGAGCCCGCCGCCCGCCCGACCGCTGCTGGCGATGGCGGGGGCGATGCCGTGCCGCGAGCTGCCACCGCAGCGCCGTCGCCATGACCAGCGCCGAGGCGCCGAGGGCGGCGTCGTCTATGACCGGATTCGGCAGCGGCAACGCGTCCGTCGACGGCGTCGTCGCGCGCTGCGACCTGCGATCGGTCAACCACCGCGGCTTCGATCTGCGCGCGCGACTGCCGCCTGGCCTGCAAGAGCTGCAGGGCGAGGTGCTGGCGCTGGTGCGTGCGGGCGTCGGCCGCGGCCACATCGACGCCGTGATCGAGATCGTGCGCGACGCCACGACCAGCCCGCCGTTTCGGGTCGATCGCGTCAGGGCCCTCGCGCTGCGCGACGCCCTGCGCGAGCTGCAGGCCCTCGACGCCGACGGGCCAGATGCGCCGCGCGCCGCGACGCTCGACCCGGCGGCTTGGCTGTCTGTGGCTGCAGCGCAGCCGGGCATCCTGGAGCCGACGTCGAGCGAGGCAGATCGTGAGGCGCAGCAGACAGCGGCCCGCGCCGCGCTGAGCGCCGCGATCATCGCGCTGCAAGCCAGCCGGCAGCGCGAGGGCGAACATCTCTGCGTCGACCTCCGCGCCCACTTGGCGACGGTCGCTGGCCTCCAAGAGGCCATCGCCGCCAGCGCTGACGCCGCACCGGCCGCGATCCAGGCCCGCCTGAACGCCCGCCTGCGCGCGCTGCTGCCTGAAGGCGCGGCCCTCGATCCGGGCCGTCTGGCGGCAGAGGTGGCGCTGATCGCCGACCGACACGACATCGCGGAGGAGCTGGTGCGCCTGCGCGGCCACCTCGACGCAGCCGAGGCCGCCTTCACCGGGCCCGAGCCGGGTAGGACGCTTGGCTTCCTCGTGCAGGAGATGGCGCGCGAGGCCAACACGATTGGTAGCAAGGCCAACGACCTCGGGGTGGCGCATCGGGTCGTGGCGATCAAGGTCGAGCTGGAGCGGATCCGCGAGCAGGTCCAAAATCTGGCCTGACGTCGACTTGAGCCCCCCTGGTCTCTGGAGCATCCCATGGACGGCGAAGGTCAAATCAGCGGCGCTGGCAGGTGCGTCGTCCTCGTCGGTCCTGCCGGCGCCGGAAAGACCACCATCGCCCACCGGCTGATCGCCGCACAGCCTGCGGACCGCGCCTTCTCGGTCAGCCACACCTCGCGGCCCATGCGCGCCGGCGAGCGCGATGGCGTCGACTACTGGTTCGTCGCCCGCGACGCCTTCGAGGCGCTAATCGCCGCCGACGCCTTCGTCGAGTGGGCGCGAGTCCACGACAACCTCTACGGCACCACGCGCGCCGCCATCGCGCACCACCTACAGGCGGGTCGGCAGGTCATCTTCGACATCGACATCGAGGGCGCCGGCAACATCGCCCGAGCCTTCCCAGATCGCACGGATCTCGTCTTCGTCAGCCCGCCGTCGTGGCAGGTCCTGGTGCGGCGGCTGCGGGCCCGGGGCAGCGAGAGCGACGATCGGCTGCGACGTCGGCTGTGCACCGCCCGCGCCGAGCTGGAGGCTGTCCTCCGCCAGGCCGACGCTGGTGTCGCCTGGACCGCCGTGGTCAACGATGACCTTGACAGGGCCGTCGCCGACGTCGAAGCGCTGCTGTGTTCGCCTCCCGGCGCGCACCGGATGCCCGACGCCGAACGCGCGCGCCTCCGGGGCATGGGGGCAGACGCTGCCGCAGATGTGCGCGCAGACTCGACAGATCCTGCCGCGTGACCTGGCGCAAAGCCGCCGCTGCTTGACCCACATCGGCGGCGGCGTCTAGGGTGCGCGCCCCTGAGCACGAGCGCAGCACGCGTGCGACCAGGCCGACCCACGCTGGAGCTGACTTGGCCGCCGATCCGCCACCCCTGACCGCCATGGAGCGCGCTGGCGGTGCCAGAATCGAAGGGCCTGTGCGCGTCCGAATCGCCCCGAGCCCGACCGGCGACCCCCACGTCGGCACAGCCTACATCGCGTTGTTCAACCTGGCCTTCGCCAGAGCCCACGGCGGCGCCTTCGTCCTCCGCATCGAGGATACCGACCAGAAGCGCAGCACGGCGGCGAGCGAGGCGGCCATCCTGCGCTCGTTGCGTTGGTGCGGGCTGCAGTGGGACGAGGGGCCCGACGTCGGCGGCCCGTTCGGCCCCTACCGCCAGTCCGAGCGGGCCGAGATCTACCGCGTCCACGCCCAGATCCTGCTCGACCGCGGCACAGCCTACCGCTGCTTCTGCAGCCAGGAGCGCCTGGACGCCCTGCGAGCCAGCCAGCGCGCCGCGGGCGAAGACTGGCGCTACGACGGCCACTGTCGTGCGCTCGATTCAGGGGTCGCCAGAGCCAGGGCAGAGGCGGGCGAGCCCTCGGTGGTGCGCTTGGCCATGCCGCTCGACGGTGAGACGGTGGTCGCTGACGTGCTGCGCGGCGAGGTGCGCACCGACAACGCCCGCATCGACGACCAGGTGCTGCTCAAGACCGACGGCCTGCCGACCTACCACCTCGCCAACGTCGTCGACGATCACCTGATGCAGATCAGCCACGTCATCCGCGCCGAGGAGTGGATCAGCAGCACGCCCAAGCACTTGCAGCTCTACGCCGCGTTCGGCTGGCAGCCCCCGGTGTTCTGCCACATGCCGCTGCTGCGCAACGCCGACCGCTCGAAGATCAGCAAGCGCAAGAACCCGACCAGCCTCGAGTTCTACGAGCGCGCCGGGATCCTCGCTGAGGCCCTGCTCAACTTTCTCGGCACCCTCGGCTGGTCGATGCCAGACCCGACGGTAGATGTCTTCAGCCTCGCGGACTTCGTGGCTCACTTCGATCTAAGCCGTGTCTCGCTTGGCGGGCCAGTGTTCGACTGGGAGCGCCTGATGCACCTCAACGGTGTCTGGCTGCGGCGCCTCGGGCCCGCCGAGCTGGCGACGCGGGCGGCTGCGTACCACCGCGACGGCGATCGTCAGGCCGCCGTCGCCGCGCTCATCGTCGAGCGCGTGCCGAGCCTCGGTGACTGGAACCACCACGCCGCGCCTTTCTACGGCGCCGAGGTGTCGCTGGCCGCCGAGGGCCGTCACTTGGTCGTCGGCTCGTCGAGCCGCAAGAAGAACGCTGTCCGCCTCGACGCTGCAGGCTCATCGGCCTTTCTTGAGGCCGTGATCGCCGGCCTGGAGGCGCTGCCTACCTGGCAGGCCGATGGCGTCGAGGTCACCCTGCGCGCCGCGGTTGTGTCTGCAGGCGTCGCAGCCGGCGATGGCTTCATGGCGGTGCGCGTTGCGGTGGTCGGCCGCACCGCCGCGCCCGGCCTCTTCGAGACCCTGGAAGTCATCGGCAAGGCCCTCGTCCTGGTGCGCTTGCGCCGCGCCGTGGCCTTTCTGCAGGAGCCGAACGGGCTGCAGAGCGAGCTGGCGCGGCTTGAATCCGAAGCCTTGGCCCTGCGCGCCGCGTTGGATCAGGCATTTCCGCCGCAAGACAACGACCTGACGGAGGTCTCGCCATGAGCGAGCGTGACGAGTCCGCGGCCATGAACTGGCTGCGCACCGCCAAGGCGCCGAAAGATCGCGCGCCTGAGGTCGTCGGCGCGGTCCTGCTCCTGCAAGGCCGGCTGCCGGCCACCGCTGAGAATCTGCACCGCTACCGTCTCGCCTGCGACGTCGAGGCCGCGCTGCTGCAGATCGCCGAGGCCGATGGCCGCTGGGATCTCGTCAGTCTCATCGCCACCAGCGCCAGCCACAAGGCCAACCAGAAGAGCGCAAAGAAGGTGGTCTTTCGCGCCAAGGCCCGCGGCATCGTGGTGCCTGAGCCCTCAGCCGCGCCGCGCCGGGCGGTCGCGCTGATCTCGGCGCCCGATCCGCTGCCGTCCTTCGCCTCGGCTACGATCGACGATGGCAGCATGGTCGTCGCGCTAGGCGGCTGGTCCGCCGAAGACGGGCCTTGGACCCTGATGGGCGTCCTGACACCCGGCGACACCTTGCAGCTCGTGCACTTCCACCCGCAGTCGTCGGTGGGCCGGGTCCGCCAGACCTTTGAGCGCGCCCTCGGCGCCCAGACCGCGCACGGCGAGATCCCCGAGGCGCTGGCCGCCGGACTGCTGCGTAGGGGCCTCGATGAGTCCGACGCCCTTCGGACCCCGATCGAAGGCGACGTCGCGCGCGCCCGCCGCCTGCTCAGCGCCGCGGTGTCCCTGAAGGCGATGGACGTCGCGCTCGACGCCGCCGACGAGGCCCGCCTGCCTGAGCTGTGCGAGCAGGCCGAGCGCTGGGCGACGCAGCCGGCGATCTTCAGCTGGGGCTCCATGCTCAGCCACTGGGTCGGCCGGCGCGCCAGCGGCGACGACGAGGTCCAGCGGCTCAACGGCCTCGGCGAAGACGATCGCCGCCGCCTCGCCGCGCGCCTCGAGCTGGCCGCCATGCTGCTGCCGCACCACAGCGGCGCCGACGCCCGGCTCGCGGCCATCGCCACCGCCCGCGCCCTGCGCCAGATGGAGCGGGCCCCGGCGTCCTTGCCGTTGGTGAGGCGCCTGCTCAGCGCGGACCGCCCCCGCGCCCAGCCAGTCCCCTAGCCAGAGCTGACGCTCCACCGCCGCTGCCAGGCCGCACCAGACGGCGGCAGCGGAAGCGGCGAACCGGCTAGCGCTTGCCTGCGGGCTTGCCGCTGCGCCCCATCACCGGCGGCGGATTCACCGTCGTCGGCGCATCGCCCTGCAGCAGCGGCGCAAGCTCCGCCTCCCATGCCGCCGGCGACGCCGTCGTTCCGGTGTGGAGCGCCCGGATGACCCCCTGGCCATCGACCAGCACCGTGGTCGGGATGCCGCGCACGTCGAGCACGTCGAGCAGCTCGGTGCCGACCCAGGCCAGCGCCGGGCCGCCCGGCATCATGTCATCCACCGCGTCGCGAATCGCCGCCTCGTCGCGGTCGGCGGACGCCAACACGACGCGCAGGCCCCGCGACGCCAGCCGAGCCGCCAACTCGACGATGGTCGGCAACGTCCGCTTGCACGGCCCGCACCACGTCGCCCAGGCGAAGATCAGCAGCGCGCGGCCATCCTTGGGCATCGCCGTCCCACCCAGCCACTGTCGCACGCCGATCGCCGGCATCGGCTTGCCGACAAGCGCATGATCCCGAATCGTCGCCGGCAGAGGGCCCGCGTCCGCCGGGCTCGCCGACATGTCGAGCTCGACGCGCGTTGGCGTTCCGGCGCGGCAGTCGCTCCCCGACACTGGCGCCACCAATCGGCCGGCGAACGCGAGATCCGGACCGCCACCGCTCTGCGTCTCCAGGACCTTTGTCACCGTCCAAGACCCGGCAGGCAGCTGCAGGGTCACCTCGCCGCGCTCGTCGGTGCGCAGCGGCCGACTCGGCTGCGTGGCTCCTGTGGCGTCGGCAAGTTCCAGGGTGAGTCGGTGCTGCGGCCGCAGCGCGCCACCGACGCGCGGCGTCACGGTCAGCTTGCACGGTCCGGTCGACCAACGCCCACCGTCCTGTTTGGGCGTCGCGCGCGGCAAGACGAACGCCGCCACCGCAGGGTCGAGGCGGCGGAAGTCGGCGGCCTCGACGGGCGCCAAGGGCAGGTTCGAGCGGGCAACGACCTGTACGCCGCGCTCCGGCCATGGCTCCAGGTCAAGCCGCCACTCGCCGATCTGAATCGTCGCGCCACCCTCGGTCGGCCGCACGAGGCCACGGCCGGTCTCAGTCCGGGCCTCGTCTGCCAGCGGAACGCCCGTGGGCGCCACCACCCACTCGTAGCGCACTTCCTGGCCGATCCCCGCCGCCGCCACGAAACGCATCCCGTACTGGTGCCCCTCGCCGACCGCCAACAACGCCAGGCTGGGCTCTACGCGCAGCGGCTGCGGCGCCCGGGCCGGGAACAGCGACTTCAGCGGCGCTCGGTCAATCTCGACCCGCCGCGACGCCGCCGCGCCGGCCGACAGCACCTCCATGTGCAGCCGCGTGCCGACCTTGCCCCGCACCTTCGCGACGACGCTCGCCAGCGGCGCTCCGCTCGCCAGCGTCTCGCCGCCAATACCTAGCACTCGGTCACCGCCTCGCACGCCTGCCCGCGCCGCCGGTCCGCCTGGGACCACCCGCGCTACGACGACGCCGCTGCCGGTGCCGTCGAGGACCATGCCGACGCCGCCCTCGCTGCCTTGCTCCTCTTCCGCGCCGCGCACAAACAGCCAGCCAGCCGCAATCGACGGCCGCGCCGCGCCGAGCACCGCGCAGACCATGCAGGTCGTGACCGTCCACCAGACCCGGGATGTCCCGCCGGCCGCAGCGGCAAGGCGCCGCCGACCCTCATCTCGCTGCGGCCGCCCTTGCCGACTCCTCTGCACGATCGGATGCTCTCTCATGCCAGCATCGTGCGGCTGCCCCGGCGCAGCGTCAACGTCCGATGCCGCCCGCCGCCCAGGCCCCCGGAGCGCCCATGGTCACCGTTCACGTCCTTGATGCCCTGCGGACCCCAATCGCTCGCTTTGGCGGCGGCCTGCGCGCTGTCCGCGCCGATGACCTCGCCGCCTACGCGATCGACGCCTTGCTGCGCCGCAACGGCCTCGACGGCGCGCGCGCTGCCGCCATCGACGAGGTCGTCTTCGGCTGTGC
>SXNM01000378.1 GCA_005777155.1 Pseudomonadota bacterium
CCTGCGCGCCCATGCCGCCATGCGCGCCCATGCCGCCCTGCGCGCCCATGCCGCCCTGCGCGCCCATGCCGCCCTGCGCGCCCATACCGCCCATGCCGCCGCCGAGCTTGCCGCCGCCGCCCATGCCGGCATTCGCTGGCGCGCCGCCAGTCGCCAGTCCGGTGCCGGGCGGCGGAGCCATCGGCGCACCATTGAGCTTGCTTGAGGTCGCCATCTGCTGGCGCGCGCTGGGATCGATCGCCTCAATGTACTTGCGCATCCGCTGGTTCAGCTCCCAGAGCGGATCCTTCGGATCGCCGCCGGCACCGACAATGCCGTCGTATTCCTTTTGGAACTCAGCCGATTTTGCCCTGACCTCGGCCTTGAGGTCAGGGCGCTTGGCGACTAGGGCCTCGACGCGGTCCTTGTTTTCTTTGTAGCGGGCGATCTGCGCCTCGGCGGTGGTGCCGCAGCCGCTGAGGCCGATGGCGACGATCAGCGCCACGATTGTCAGCGCGCCGACGATCGGGCGGAGGGTCCGGGGGGAGCTCATCATGAGAGACCTCGTCGGTAGGGCGTCGGGGCGTCGGGCCGCGTGCGCTCAGTTGCGGTCAAAGTTGCCGTGGACCTGCTTCTCGAGCTGATCGGCGTGGCGTCCCACCCACATGATGCAGCGCTCCAGCTCCGGCGCCTGCAAGCTCTGCAGCGGTAGCGTCTCGACCATGATGACGTTTGGGTCGCGCACCGCCACCGAGCCAGCGGTCAGGGTCGCGTTCAGGCGCAGCAGGTACCACGGGTCGCCGACGCCGCTCGTCTCACAGATGACGCTCCAGACCCAGACGATCGGGCGACCGTCGGGATCCTGGCCTGGGCTCAGCTGCACCACCTGGGTACGCATCGCCTCGGTACGGACCTCGATTCGGCAGCCACCGTCGGCCGCCGGCACCACATCCCAGCCGTGACGGCTGGCGGCCATGCGAACCAGGGAGAGAACGTCCACCTCGACCTCCTGCTGGCGGCCTGCGCCAACCACCTTGGACAGCGATTCTGCCGAATCTAGTGCTGCGCCGGGAGACTGGCAAGAGGGACGTCGACCGAGAGGCGCCGAACAGCACGACGGCGGCCAAGGGTGCCGCGACCGCGCGCTATGGCGTCGAGCAGTAGAAGTAGGTCCCCGAGGCCTTGCACGTCTGCTTCGGGCCGCACTCCTTGTCGAGTGTCCAGGCGTCCCAAACCAGGTCGGCGTCGGCGTAGCTGCAAGAGCCCGAAGCGCCGCTGCAGCCCGCCCAGCCTAGGCGCTTCAGAATCTGCGTATTGTCACACTTCCGCTCGGTCTCCCAGGCGCTTGAAGACGACTTGCACTTGCTGCCCTTGGCGCCGTACGTGCCGGCCTCCGTGCAGCAGCCGGAGGTCGGGGAGCACACCCCGGCGTCTTGGCAGGCGATGTAGCCGAAGCTGTCCTTGCACGCCTGATTCGGCTTGCATTGCACCGATTTCTGCCAACTGTCCCAGACGAGGTCGGCGGTGGCGTAGCTGCAGCTGCTGGCCTTGCCCGAGCAGCCGTAGGTCGCAGTGCGCGACAAGATCCAGCCGCCCTTGTCGCTGGATTCGCACTTCTTCTCGCTGTCCGCGCTGCCTTTGGTCGAAGCGCTGCAGGCCGCACCGTGGGGCTGAAAGAACCCCTCCTTGGTGCAGCAGCCGGAGGTCGGCGAGCATTGCGTCTTTGTCGTGCAGCTGCCGATGCCTTCCCACGTCAACTCGCAGCTCTCTTTCGCCGCGCAGGTCTTGCTCGTCTGCCACGGCGACCACACCCAATAGCTGCTCGAGAACTCGAAGCAGGTGGTCGAGCTCCCCGAGCAGCCGGGCTTGGCGGTGCGCATCTGCACCATGTTGCCGGGCGGCGTGCCGACGCATTGGTACTCCGTGTCGAGGACCTTTTCGCCGCAGACCGTCGCCTTGGCGGCGTACTCGCCCTCGGCGGTGCAGCAGGTGGTGCCGGGCTTGCACTTCGGCGCTCCGACGCAGGTGCCGGCCTCTTGGGGCGTGCTGACCTTACAGATCTCGAAGTAGGCGCAGGTCTTGACCACCTGCCACGGCCCCCAGAAGGGCGTCTTGGTCGTGGTCGGGCAGGTCGTGGCCGCGCCGTCGCAGGTGCTGACGGCCTTGCGCTGCTGCACTTGACCGCCTGGGTCACCGCTGCTGCACTTGTACTCGGTCGCGATCACCGCGTTGCCGCAGGGCGAGCCCGCGGCTTCGGGCTTGTGGCTGCAGTCGCCCTGGGCACAGGTGTCGACGGTGCAGTGATTGCCGTCGTTGCACTCGCTGTTGCTGAGGCAATTCGGAGGCTTGCCGCACGACGGCGCCGCGCCGCCGCCGCCAAGAACGCAGGCGCTGCCGCTGGCACAGGTCTGGACCACCTGCCAGGCGCCGAACGAGGCATCTGCCGCGGAGCCGCCGCACGCGCTCGCCGAGGCGCCGTCGCAGCCGGCGACCTTCTCACGCTTCTTGATGGTGGGGCCGTCGCAGGCCCACTCGGTCGCCAACGGCTCCTTGCCGCAGGGCGTCCCCTTCGGTAGCACGGCGCCGCTGCCCAGATCGCAGCATACCCCGTCCTTGCAGCAGCCTGGCTTGGCCGCGGACTTGCAGACGCCGCTGCCGGCGTCGCAGGTGCTGCCGACGCAGGGATCGCTGCTGACGCAGTCGAAGTTGTCTTTGCAGCAGCCTGGGGCGGGGCTACCGAGGCAAGAGCCGGCGCCGTCACAGGCGTCACCGATCGAACACGCCGAGCCGTCGTCGCAGGACTTACCTGTGGCTGCCGGTTGCAGGCCGAGCTGGCCCTTCTTCGGGTCGCAGACCCGGCAGGGGTCGGTGGGGTGGGGCCCGGCGAAGAAGCACTGGCCGTCGGCGTAGCAGGCCGCAGGGCTGATGTTGTGGGTGCAAGTGCCGCCGATGCAGACATCGGTGGTGCATGGGATGCCGTCGTCGCAGTCGGCCGGGCAGGGCGGGCCGATGTCGGCGGCGTCGAGGGGACCGCCGCTGTCGCCTGTCGCGCCGTCGGTCGCCCCGCCAGCGTCGCCCGCGGTCCCGCTGTCTGCACCGCCATCCGGCGCGCCCCCGCTGTCCGACGTGGATGCGCCGTCTTGCCCAGCGTCAGCCACGCCACCGCCGTCGCTCGGTAGAACGCCACCGCCGCCGACGTCAAACACGATTCCGTCCGATTCGACGCCGACGCCACCCTGGCTGGGGTCCCGCGGCGCCACGGGCTCAGCGGCGCAACCCGCCAACCACAAGGCCGCCGCGAGGGCGCCGCACGTGCAACGCCTCGCCGCTGTTACCCTGCCAAGAGCTGCCCTAGGCGGTTGGGCGGGCGGACCGAGCCTTTTCGCTGCGCTCATGATCAACCTCCACTTTGGCGCTTGCGCATCCAGGCGCCCAGATTCGCTTTGGCCTTGCGGCGCAGCGGCGCCTGAATCAGCGGCGACCAGCCGAGGGCCCAGCCCACCGGCCCGAGCGCCATCCGCGTCCAACGTGCGAGGTCGAAGTCGTCGCGGTGTGTCGCGATCTTGCCGTCGCGAAACGTGAAGCGCGCGGCGACCGTGTTGTGGACCGCGCGGCCCGTCGGCGAGAAGGTGTACCAAGCCTCCCAGCGTGCGCTGCCGGCCGCGTCGTCGGCGTCGACGGCGCTAAACTCGATGCGCAGGTCCTTGCCTTGCTCGCAGAGCATGCCCCACATCGACCCAGGCTCATCGCCGGTGAGACCCGGAAAGACCGGGTCATCGAAGGTCGCGTCGGGGTGATAGCAGGCCGCCATCGCGGCGCCGTCTCGCCGCTGAAACGCCTCGTAGAACTTCGTGATGAGCGCCTGGTTTGGGTGCACTTGTCGCTCCAATTCACCAACAGTGTCGGCGCTCAACTCAGCAGCCTGACCTCGCCGTGAAATACGGCCGCCGTCGGCCCGCGCATCGTGGCGACGCCGTCGTCACCGACCAGGATGGTCAGCCAGCCACCGGGCAACTGAACCCGCATCGGCGCGCCGGCGGCGTGACGGCCGAGCTGGACGGCCGCGAGGACCGCCGCCGTCGCTCCAGTTCCGCAGGCCTCGGTCCAACCGCAGCCGCGCTCGAATACGTCGACGCGCATCCGCGCCGTGCCTTCGCCGTCTGGGGATAGCGGGGTACAAAACTCGACGTTGATGCGTGCCGGAAATTGCGGATGGCGCTCGAGCTGCGGCCCGAGGCGAAGGCGCTCGGCGACGGCCGCGGGCTCGAATAGCACGAGGTGGGGGTTGCCGACGGACAGCGCCGTGCCGCGCAGCGTCGTGCCGCCGACCCTGAGCTCGCCGTCGATCAGCGGGCCCACCGCGTCCATGGGGACAGTCGCAGGCGCGAAGCTGGCGGCGCCCATCCGCACCTCGACCTCAGCGACGCGGCCGCTGGCGTCGCGATATACGCGGCAGTCCAACGTGCCCGCGTCGGTGTCGATCTGAGCGCCGTCGTAGCCGGCATCGACGCCGCCGCCGTCGCCGATTTCCACGCGACCTGGCGGAGGAGTCTTCGGGACAAGCGCGCCGCGGTCGTCCAGCCATTGCACGAAGCAACGCAGACCGTTGCCGCACATCTCTGGCACAGAGCCGTCGGCGTTGATGACCCGCATCGCCGGCCGCGGCTCGCTGCGCAGCAACAGCAGCAGGCCGTCGCCGCCGACGCCGCGGTGGCGGTCACAGAGCTGGGGGGCGGCGGCGCGCAGGCTGGCCAGATCGAGCCTGCGGGCGTCGATCACCAGGAAGTCGTTGCCCAAGCCATGGTACTTGTCGAAGGGCAGCGCGGCAGGGGGGGGTTCGTCGACGGCCATGACCCTGGCACTCCTGGCACCGACGACCTCGGCGGCGCCGCTAGCATGTCCGATGCGTCTCGGCGGGTCCAGCGGAACGCAGCGCGGGGGGCGCTCGTCGAAGCGGCGAGGCTTGGCTGGCACGCGAGAGACGTCCACGGTAGGTCGCCGTGGGCGCCGAAACTGGGCGCGGCGCTGGCGGGAGAGAGCCGGGCATTGGTCAATGTTCAGCTGGCAAACGCAGACGGCCAGAGACGCGGCGCGTCGTCCGGGGTCACGTCGCCAGCGTCCGCGCCGCGCCGGCCCGCTAACCGCGCCCCAGAAAGCGCTCAAAGGCGCGCCTGAGCTGGCCGATGCCGTAGCCCTGCGCAAGCATCATGCAGACGCCATCGACCTCCAGGCCAAACACGGCGTCGGTCAGCTCGTGGCTGATGAAGCGCTGTAGGCAGATCACAAAGTCGAAGCGGCCGGCCCTGATCTGCGCCACGATGGCGTCCTTGCCTCGCGGCGCGTTCTTGGGCAGGTCGGCCCAGTCGACCGACGCCAGGCCGAACACGTCTCGGATGATGGCGATTCGTTCGTCGCGTCCATCGCCTCCGATCAAGAGCAGACGCCGACCTCGCGTGTGCTCGATCAGGCGCCACGGCGGTGACGAAGCCGTACCCGCGGTGCCATCCTCTTCGTCGTGGTGGGCTTCCTCGAGCGCGCGCACGACCGCCACCGACAGCTTGCGCAGCAAGAGGTCGGAGTCGGCGGCCAGCGCCGCCACGTGCCGCTCGAGGGGCGCGCGCCAGCGTGGGTCGTCCCGTCCGACCTCGCGCTTCAGCAGCTCGCGCGTCAGCACCTTGACCGTCTGCACATCGCCAGCCTCGCTGGCCTCGCGGAGGCGCCGGAAGTCATCATCGACGCGAGCAATTCGATCCGGGTCGTCGCGCCGACGGCCAAAATTGCCGAGCAAGCGATCTATCTCCGCCGTCAGGTGAGCGGCCTCTTGGCTCCAGGTGCCGTGGATCGGTCGATGCGCGCGGGCGAGGCCCTGGCAGAATGGATGCTGGTTGGTGCGCAGGTCTCGCTTGGGGCCGAGCAGGCGCGTCAGGCCGCGCAAGGCCTCTTCAACACGTCTGACGTCTTGGCTGCGGGCAAACGACTGGTGTTCCTGCAGGTTGCGCAGTCGAGCCGCCATCCACTCGATGCCGAGGCGCCTGTGCTCCCCTTCGAGGCCGCCAAAGGCAGCCGGCTGCTCGATGGCGCCTTCCAGCAGCGCCAGCTCGCTGCGGTAGACGTTCTCGTCGGCGACCGGCGTCGGCACTCCGCCGGCGTTCGTGCGCAGCTCGCGGAGCGCCAGCAGGGATGGGCCGATGTCGCCGGGGCGCGGCCTTGGAGCGCCGCTGGCCTGCGCCACGCCGGAGGTCGCTGCCGGCAGGTCGCCGCGTAAGTGAGCCCGCAGCTGCATCAGCTGGCTGGCGCTGACGCCCTCGCCGCCCGGCGCCGTCGCCTGCGTCGGCGTGGCCTCCATGGCGCCGCTCGGCGCGGGCGTCGCCGTAGCCGCCGCTGCGATCGACTCTGGGACGCCGCGGGCCTCGACGTTGTCGATCGACCCCTCCTCCTAGACCTCCGTGACTTCCTCGCCGGCGAAGTCGATCTCCAAGCCCAGCGCCCGTGGACGCGCTTGCTGGACCAGCAACGTGATCAACTGCAGACGCAGCGAGGGCGAGTCGGCGGTCGCGTCGAGGAGCAACAGGCCGAACCATTGCGCCGCCTCACGCAGCCTCGCCAGCGCCTCTGCCTGTTCGGCCGCCCCGAGCGTCGCCGCCGCCGATGACAGCGCCGCCCTCTGCGCCAGCGTCTGGTGACGCATGCAGGCTGCCTCCGCCCGCTGCAGCGCCTTCAAAGGGTCCGCAGCGACCTCGAAGGCGTCGCCGCGGTTGTCGCCCGAACCGAGCCCAGCAGCTGTGCCGCAAGCGTCATGAGCGCTAGTTGTCTAGTTGCGCATGGTCAGCCTCCTGGAGCGCATACATCGCACGAGCGGTGGGCTTCATTCCCCGGCGATGCGCCCAGCCACACCGTCTCGCCGACGGCCCATCGATGGCTGACCAACATGGCAGCGTCGGCGAACTACACGTCGCGGAGGCGATCCTCCAGGCGACCTGGCCATGGCCCAAGCTGCGCCAACCCAGCCTCGACAGCTCGGCGCCAAGTCGACACCACCACTACGGGTTTTCGACTTCGAGGTCCGGCGGAGCGCCGCGAATGGGAGCGCCCACCGCCGCGCCGGAAGGCTCAGCCATGGCGTTGTGCTTCTGGGCCGCTGTTGGCGGGTTCATCGCCGCCGCCGCCGCCGTCAGAGGACCGACGACCGCAACCAAGCCGATGTCGTCGCTCGGCAGCTCGCCCCAGCTGGCCGCGGCTAGGCGTCCCTCGACCAGCACGCCGCGTTGGCCCCAGGGCCTCACCTTGGCTGGTCCAACGCGCAGACCCGCTGGGGTCAGGCGCACCACCACGCGTGGCGGCACCCCCCCGACCAAGCTGTAGCCGCCGTTGGGGAGCGACTCTCTGCGGCTCGGCGTCGGCAGCAGCGGCTGCAGCAAGTCGGCGCGAAGGCGCAGGTCGCCGTCGCTCAGGGTCGGTTTCATCGTTAGCGCCCCGCTGCCCCAGCCGCCACGCTAGCCGAAGAAGCGCTTGCCGTTCTCCGCCATCTCGACCAGCAACGGGCAAGGCGCGAAGCGGCGGCCGTGGCGCACCTCGAGCTTCCGCAGTCGAGCGACGATGTCGGCAGCGCCGTAGCGGTCGACGTAGCGGAAGGGACCGCCTTCAAACGGCGGGAACCCGATGCCCATGACCGCGCCGAGATCGCCGCTCTCGGCGTCGAGCAAGACGCCCTCACCGAGGCAGCGCACCGCCTCGTTGACCAGCGACAGCACGAAGCGCTCGCCCAGCTCCGCGAGGTCGGGCCTTGTCGAGCTCTTACCGAGCGGCAACATGGCGTAGATCGCCGGATCGACGACCTTCTCGCCGTTCTCGGTCTTCGACTTGCCGTTCTCGTACAGAAAGAACCCCTTGTTGGCTTTGCGCCCAAGGCGACCTTCTTGCACGAAGCGGCCGATGTCGTCGGGAGGGAACTCCATGTGACCGCTGTAGGCCTCCTTCATCGTGTCGAGCACCTTTTGCCCGACGTCGATGCCTACCTCGTCCATCAGCGTGATGGGCCCGACCGGGAAGCCGACACGCGTCGCAGCGGCGTCGATGGCCAAGATTGGGTTGCCCTCCAGCACAGCCATCGTCGCCTCGACCATGTACGGCGCCAGCACCCGCGTCGTGTAGAAGCCGGGGCAGTCGCGTACGACGATGGCGTGTTTGCCCATCTTGCGCGCCAACTCCACCGTGGTCTTGGTGACGTCCGCCGCGGTCTTCTCCGTCACGATGACCTCGACCAGCGGCATCTTCTCCACAGGGCTGAAG
>SXNM01000379.1 GCA_005777155.1 Pseudomonadota bacterium
GATCTCGTCGATGAAGAGGATGTCTCCCTCCTCCAGCCCGGTGAGGACTCCGGCGAGGTCGCCCTTCTTTTCGATCGCCGGGCCGGAGGTGACGACGAGGCGCACGCCCATCGCCTCGGCGATCAGGTGCGCCAAGGTGGTCTTGCCGAGCCCCGGCGGGCCACAGAACAGCATATGATCAAGGGGCTCCCGGCGTTGACTGGCGGCGCCGATGAAGACCTCCAGGTTGCCGACCAGCGCCCGCTGACCGACATACTCGGCAAACGTGCGCGGACGCAGCGCGCGATCGGGCTGGCGGTCAGGGTGCGCCGCCTCTGGCTGCAGAGCTGGATGCTGTTGGCCGCTCATGGCGTAGTTCTCTTGCTGGCGCCGGCGCCGTCACGGCGCAGCCGACCGAGCGCCGACCGTAGCAGCCCGTCGAAGTCCGAGGAAGCCTCAGGGCGGTCGGCCAACACCGCCTCGAGCGCCGCATGCGCTTCAGCGGTGCGGTAGCCCAGGTTGCTGAGCGCGCTCAGCGCGTCGCGCACGGCCACGGGCGACGACGGAGTAGCAGCCACGCCGGTCGCGGTAGGCAGCCGCATGAGGGCAGGAGGGATCTTCTCTCGCAGCTGGACGACCAGCACCTCGGCGATGCGCCTGCCGACGCCCTTTGCCCGACAGAGCGCCTGGACATCGCCGTCGTGCAGGGCGCGCGCCAGGACGGCGGGCTCATGCTCGTGCAGCAGGGCGAGGGCGAGCTTGGGCCCGACACCTGTCACGCCGATGAGCGCTGTAAAGAGCTGCTGTGCCTCGGGCGTAGCAAAGCCAAACAGCGAGAGTGCGTCTTCGCGGACGACGGTGTAGATCCGCAGCTCGACTTCTTGGCCCAGCGACAGCGTCGCGACGTCGCGCGACGTCAGGTGGACCGCGTACCCCACGCCCTGCACGTCGACGATCACGCCGTCATCGACCACCGCGAACACCCGGCCCCGCAGCATCGCGATCATCGCGCCCCTCCGCGCCGCGCTGCGGCGAGGACGGCGGCGTAATAGGCCCGCGCCGGCGTCATGGTCGGCGCGGCGGCGACTGAGCCGGAGCCCAGCGCCGCCGTCCGTGCCAAGTCAGCGGTGCGCTGCAGCAAGCCAGCAGCCGGGGTCCGCGTCGCCGCCGCGGTCAGCGCCACTGCCAGCGCGTCGGACTCATCCTCGCCGAGGCCAGCTGGCAGCGCGAGTTGGATCTGGATCATGGCTTGAATCTGGCCTTTGGTGGCTCGACCGCTGCCGACCACGCGCTGTTTGACCTCCGAGGGCGTCACCTCGACGACCTCGATTCCGCGCGCCGAAGCGAGCGCGATGGGCAGCCCGCGCGCCTCGCCCAGGGCCAGAGCGGCGCGCGGATCGCGGCGGACGAAGGCGGTCTCCACGGCGACGACGCTGGGCTTGTGCTCGTCGAGCAGCGCGGTCAGGCCCTGCAGGAGCGCACCCAGGCGCCGTGGACGCTCCCAGCGCGCCGGCGGCTGCAGCACCCCGCTCGCGCGTCGCGTGATGTTGCTGCCGCAGACCTCGAGCACCGCCCAGCCGAGCCGCAGGGTGCCGGGGTCGATGCCCACCACGACGTCGCCGGTGCCGGCACGGGTCGGCGTCGCCGCCATCGGCGCCTTGCGGCGACTGCCCTCCGTCATGGCGCACGCTCCCCAACTGGGCCGCCTCATTGGCGCGGCCGCGGCGCAGGCTACGGGGCTGGGCTCGGCGCTGGCAAGCACCGGGCGCCTCTGCGCTGGCGACGCGACCCGCCATGACTGGCCGAGTCGCTTGACTGCTGTTCTTGGGGGGCTCGGCGCCCCTTGGCCGTGTAGCGTGTCACATTTCTGGCCTTCACCAACCACAGCCGGGCCCAGTTCGACGCCCACGCCGCCTGCTTGAGAGCGTCTCTGGCGTCACGACGGAGCCGGCGCTACCGTCGCCCCTGCGGTGCCGCCGCGCCAATCGCTCGGCGCCGAGGCCGCGTCTGCACCGCGGGGGAGCTGCCGCGTCTGGCCTGGGGAGGAGCATTGTCGCCGCGCGCAACCAGACATCCGGCTTCGGAGCTGCCATGGCCGCGGGTGGCGCGCGGCGCCCTTGCCTTGCTGCCACTGCTCGCCGCCTGCGCGCCGGACGCCACGCTCGAGTCGGTGGCGCAGAGCGCAGGTGCGCTCGTCCAGACGCAGGCGGCCGCGCTGGGCCTCGCAGACGCGCCGACTTCGAGCGCCGCGAGCGCCGATCTCAGCGCTGGCCGCAGACCCGACGACCGGTTGAAGGCGCCGTCGACCAAGCCGTCCAAGGGCACGGCGCGCAGCCCAATCCCGTGGCAGCCGGTGCCGCTCACCGGCGCGGTGCTCCGAGGCAGCGAGCCGCAGGCGACGCCGAGCCTGAGCGAAACGCTGGGCCGGCTGCGGCAGCTGGCTCAGGTCGAGGAGGTGCGCCTGCTCGGCGCTTGGTTGAGCGACAAGACGCTGAGCCGCTTGCCGGAGCGCGACCGGGCGATGCTGCCCGTGGCGCCACGGCGCCTGCAACAGGCGCTGCAGGGCGAGGTCGTGGCCGTCCGCTTCGAGGGCGGGCGTGCCCTGGTCGAGCTGGCGACGCCACGGCAGCGGCGGGTGTTGGTGTTCTACCTCGAGCGCGGTCAGTGGCGCTGGGACCTGCTGGCGGCTGTGCCGGCCCTGGCGTCGGGTCCGACGCGGCCAGGCGCGGCGCCTGGAGGTCCAGAGGCGCTACCGACGCTGCGCGAGGCGGTCGAAGGGATCCGCGGCGTTGGGCCCCTGGTGGCGGTGTTCGAGACCAGCCTCGGCACGTTCCGCTGCGAGCTCGCCGAGGTCCAGTCGCGCACCTCGGTGGCGCTGTTCGCGTCGCTGGCGCGCGGTCGTGTGAAGGCGCTGGTCAGCGACGGCGACGGCCCTCGTACGTGGCAGGCCATCCCATACTACGACGGCACGCTCCTCCAGCCCGAGCATGGGGAGGTCATCGCTGGCGGTCGCCGCGGGGGTCATGGCGACAGCGGGCTCCGCATCGACGACGAGCTGCGGCTCGATGAGCCATTCCGCGATCGCGGCGCGCTGGTCCTCGACCATGATGGCCCGGGCACTGCCTCGGGCCGTTTTCGCGTCGCGCTGCGGCTGCAGCCAGAGTGGCGCGATCGCTACGCCCGCATCGGCACCTGCCGCGATCTCGACATCTTGACGCGCATCGCCCGCGCCACCACGGCGACCCGCCTCATCACCGTCGAGTTCGAGCGCGGCTTGTGACAGCGCACCGCGGCGCCGACCGTACCCTCAGCCGCTGAGTGGTGGCGCCTCGCCGGGCAGCACCTCGTCACCGGCGCCTTGGACCGGTGGGCCGCCACGCTGCGGTCCGGCTTCGGCATCTGCGACCGGCGCCGCCTGACGGGCCCCCGTCGGCCACATGGCCACGGCGCCGCCGAGCACCATGGTCACGGCGCCGAGCCAGAGAAAGCTGACGAATGGGAACACGATCGCCAGCAGGGTGATGAAGCTGGTGCCTTGCTGCGGGCGCATCGCGAGGTAGAGGTCGTGCTCGAAGGTGGACTGGATCGCCACCTCTGTCGTCGGTGACCCGTGCTTGGCGTAGAAGCGTACCTCCGGCTGCAACACGAAACCTACCCCTACCGGCAGGACGTCGACGACGCCGCGTCCCGGCCGACTCGCCCGGTCTTGGTAGCGCAGCCAGGCCACGCCTGCTGGGAGCTCGGCGCGCATCGCCGCGACGAAGTTGGCCTTGGCGTCTGCGTCGGCGAACACGAGATCGAACCGCGACTGGCCCGGCACGGTGCGGACCTCGACGGCGCCGACGCCGCGACGCTCGAAGTGCTGACGCGCCTCTGTGAAGATCGCCATGACCAGCCGCGGCGCCACCCGCGCCATGCGTAGCGCCTCGTCGCCGAGGTCGAGCCGCAGAAGGCGCGGATCCTCGGACGGCACGATCCGGGCCATCGCCGCCAAGCGCCGGGCGAATCCGACCTGGGCGAAGGCGCGGGCGCGCTGGTCGTCGGTGAAGGTGATCGCGACCTTGGCTGACCCCTCACTGACGCTCGCGACCGCGCCGGCGTCGAGATGCCGGGCGGACTGCAGCGCCGCGTCGACCGCAGCCGCATCGGGCACCTGGTCGTGCTCGAGGACGTGGATGGCGGAGCGCTGCCAGACGTACGCGCCGTCGGATTCCCAGCCGAGCGTGGACTCGGAGTGCATGAGCCCGTACGAGCCGACGTCTGTGCGGTCGCCCGGCTCAAGCGACACCTCGGGTCGGTAGTCGCGGAAGGCGTTGCCGGTGAAGGCGAGGAACGAAAATACGATGCCGAGGTGGACGATGTAGCCGCCGTAGCGCCGCTTGTTCCGCAGCGTCAGCGTCAGCAGGGCCTGCCAGTAAGGCTCGCAGCGGCTGCGCTGCCGAGCGCGGGCGCCGATATGGAATTCGCGGCAGATGGTCCAAAACACGAACGCCGAGAACCAGACCGCGACGACGCCGTAGACCTCGGCGCGACCAGAGGCGTCGATGAGCCGCGGCAGCTCGTCGAAGACCGTGGTGCCAGCGCGATCGGCGCTGCGCACGACGCTGCGGCCGGCCCAGGCCGCCACCAACGCGAGCGTGACCAGCGACGAGATCGCCAGCGGTTTCGCGAAATTCTGCCGGAGATTGCGCTCCGTAGCGCGCCGCCAAGGGATCAACGGACCGAGCCCCGTCAGCAGCAGCAGCATCAGGCCGAGCGGCGTCATGACGCGGTTGAACCACGCCTCGCCGAGCTGCACCGGGCCGTCCAGCGGCTCGACCGGCAGGCCGAGGGCCACGAGCGCGCTCACCGCGCCGTTGTAGCCGGCGCGAAACGCCTCCGCTTCGCTAATCTTGGAGAAGAGCGTGCCCCAGATGACGACAAAAGCGCAGCCGACCAAGAGCACGTTGTTGAGGACGAAGAAGGCCTCGCGGCTGACCAAGCTGTCGAGGTCGGCCTGTGAGCGCAGCGCCTGCCACCGCCACGCCACGAGCCCGAAAGAGAGCAGCGCGATGCCGCCCATGTACCAGAGGAACCACGGCGCCAGGGTCGAGTCGGCGAAGGCGTGCACCGAGTCGATGAGCTGGCTGCGGGTCAAGAACGTCCCGAACACGGTGAGCAAGAAGGTCAGGCAGACCAGCACGGCGTTCCAGCGCTTGAGCATGCCGCGCCGCTCTTGGATCATCACCGAGTGCAGGAAGGCGGTCGCCGTGAACCACGGGATCAGCCCCGCGTTCTCGACCGGATCCCACATCCAGAAGCCGCCCAAGCCGAGCTCTTGGTAGGCCCAGGCGCCGCCCAAGATCAGGCCGATGGTCAGGAACATCCAGGACACGAGCGTCCAGCGCCGGGTGTCGCGGATCCACTGGCTGTCGAGGCGCCCGGTCACCAGCGCCGCGGCACCAAAGGCGAACGGCACGGTGAAGGTCATGTAGCCGGTGAGCATCGATGGCGGGTGAATCGCCATGAAGGGGTTCTGCAGCAACGGGTTCATACCCTTGCCGTCGTCGGGTCCAAGGCTGGCCTGGAACAGCTCGAAGGGGTCGGACTCGAACACCATCAGCGCGGCAAAGAACAAGATCGCCGCGTGGAGAAAGCCACTGGCCCACCCCAAGAACACGGGCGGCTGGGTGCGATTGCGGCCGACGGAGATCAGCGTGAAGGTCGAGAGCACCGCCGTCCAAAACAGCAGCGCGCCCTTCTCGCCGCCCCAGAAGCCCGCCATCAGGTAGGCGAAGGGCATGTTTCGGTCGGTGTAGGCGGCGATGTACTTGTTGGCGAAGTCGTGGGTGACAAGGCCGTGGATCAGCGCCGCGCTGGCGGCCATCCACACCAGCCAGCCGCCGAGCATGGCCTGCCGACCCACCTCAAGCCACATGGCGCGTCGCAGCTGTGCGCCGAGCACCGACGCCACCAGGGCGAGCACTGTGACGGCGAAGCCGAGGTGGAGCAGGCCGGTTCCAACGTGGTGCATCCAGAGGCTCCAGCGCCAGCAGCGGAGGCGCGGCGCAGGGGCGCGTCTACCCGATCGCCGCCGTGGTTGCCAGCGCTGACGGCGAACTCTGCGCGGCCGGTAACGATTCGCTGGGCCTGCGGCGCCAGCCAGGGGGCCCGCTGCCTAGCCCACCGCAGACTCGGTGACGCGACAAGCTGGGGCTCCGTGTTATGCTGCGGCGGGACTTGGCCGGCGGCAGGTGGCCAGGGCAGGAGCGATCGATGGCCAGGGCGAAGGCGGCGGTGCGGGTGGTTGAGGCGGAAGGAACCAGCGGCGACGGGGTGTCCTCCGGCACCGAGATCGCGCCAGCGGTGAGCGGCGAAGAGCCCAGCGAGGCGCTGGCGCGGGCTGAGGCAGCCAACGCCGCCCTGCGGCTCCAGCTGTGCCGACGCTGGCTGGCGGCCGCCACGGCCCTGCTGCGCCGGCGGCTACAGATGTCGACGCAGATGCGGCAGGCGTTGGCCGCGGGGCTGACGCGGGAAGAAGCGCGCCTGTCGGTGGAGTCCACTCAAGCCGACGTCGATCGCCTGGAGGCGGCGCTGACCGAGGTCGAGGAGCTCGCCAGCGAGGCCGCGATCACGTTGCCGATCCACGTCCTGACCTCCCAGGTCGCCCTCGATCGGGTCGAGCGCGACGTGCTGACGCTGGCCGTCGCGCCTCACGTCGACGTGGAAATTCGCGACGCCATCGCGCGCTTCAACGACAACCTGCTGGCCAACTACGTCGACGTGCGCCTGGTGCTGGAGTTCTTGGTCGATGACCCGGTCGAGCGCCTGGAGCTGCGCTCGCGGATGACCGGCGGCTCGGCGTTGGTGGCGGCGCGCATCATCAGCTTGGAGCGTCCGCGCGACGTCGGCGGCGACAACCTCTTGGCCCACGAGGTCGTGCCGTCGCAGCGCGTCATGCAGCTGTTGCTTGGGGAGACCGGGCTGCTCGATCAGAGCATGGGCGGCATGGCGCGCTTCGAGCGCCCCGAGGTCGAGCTGAAGGATGTGGTCATCGCCGAGTCCATCGTGGCGCCGATGCTCTCGCTGCTGACGCAGTACGTCCGCCGCGGGTCTCATGGCACCGGCCGCTCGGCGTTCGCCCTGCCGGCGGCCTTGGTGGTCGAGATCTCGGGGCCCCCCGGCTCCGGCAAGAGCCTCTTGGTACGGGCGCTCTGCCACCACGTCGGCCGACCGCTGTTGGAGCTCGACGCCGGGCGCCTGCACGAGATGCACGATGAGGCCTTTCGGCGCACGCTGCAGTCGGCCATCGACCAAGCGCGGCTCTCGGGGGCGGTTCTTGTCCTGGACGGCGTCGACACTTTGCTCGGTAAAGGCGCGCCGCGCATCAGCGAGATCAGCTCGATGCTCGGCCAAAACGTCGGCCTGACCGTCCTCGTGTCACGCGACTCGGGCGAGTTGGACGCCAACCTCGACCGCTTCGTCGTCCAGCGCCTCGTGCTCGACTCACCGACCACCGAGGAGCGGACGCGGATGTTCGAGCTCCACCGCCCCGAGGGCGTGGCGTGGGCGGCCGACTGCAACCTGCGCGAGCTCGCCGGCACCTACCAGTTCCCCGGCGCGCTGGTACGCAACGCCATGCAGGTCGCCGTCAACCGCGCGCTGGCGGCCAGCCCGGAAGCGCCAGCGATCTCGCACCACATCCTGCGCAAGGCCTGCCACGAGCAGATTCGCGCCAGCCTCGACGAGTACGCCGTGCGCCGCAAGGTCGGGCTCTCGCTGGAGGATCTCATCTTGCCGCCCGAGGCGATGGAGGACATCGAGGAGCTGTTCACCGCCGCCAAGTTCCGCGGCCACGTGCTGCACAACTGGGGATTCGACCGCCGCATGACAACCGGCAAGGGCATCGTGGCGCTGTTCTCGGGCGAGCCCGGCACCGGTAAGACGCTGTGCGCCACCATCCTCGCCAATGAGCTCGACCTGCAGCTTTATCAAATCAGCGTCCCGCGCGTGGTCAGCAAGTGGATCGGCGAGACCGAGAAGAACATCGAGCGCATCTTCAAGACGGCGCGCGCCAACCACGGCATGCTGCTTTTTGACGAGGCGGACTCGCTGTTCGCCAAACGCACCAAAGTGGAGTCATCTGTCGACCGCTACAGCAACATGGCCACCAACATGTTGCTGCAGGAGATCGAGAACTTCGAGGGTATCGTCATCTTGACGACCAACCTCGACAAGAACATGGACGACGCCTTCAAGCGCCGCATCGGCTTCCGGATCCACTTTCCCTTTCCGGAGTCAGAGATGCGGGCACGCATTTGGCGCTCGCTGGTCCCGGCGTCGTGTCCGGTCGAACCCGACACCGACTGGGATCTGGTCGGCGAGCGTTACGAGCTCTCGGGCGGTCACATCAAAAACGCGGTCTTGCGCGCCGCCTACCAAGCCGCCGCGGTGGATGAGCGTCTCTCGGACCGCCACCTGGAGTTCGCCGCTCGCCAAGAGTGCAAGAACGCCGGCCGCGTCTTCCGCGCCTCCAGCAGCCGCGACCTGCTCGGCATGTAGCGCGGGCCGACAGCGGCGGGGGTCGCTCTCGCACGCACGGGATTTGCCGACCTGGGCCGCAGAGCCTAGAATCGGCACGCGGCCAGCTGGGCCGAAGGAGGCTCCACGCCATGATCAAGCGCCCAGATGGAGTCGCGGTTGGCCGCTGGGCGCGCCCAGGTTTTCTCTGCGTGACGCTGCTGCTGGCCGGGCCGGCCGCCGCTGAATCGTTCCGCAACGGCGACATGTTCGGCGGTAAGTCGATCAAGCTCGCCACCGAAGACCGTGTTTTTGCTGCTGGCCTCGGCTTCTCGATCGCCCCAGTCAAGGCGTTGATCAAGAGCCAGGCGAAGAAGGCCGTCGATCAGTACGCCGCCGCAAACCCCGAGGCGGCGGCGATGAAAGAGTACCTGCAGTACGTCGACACGGAGCAGATGCGCGCCCTCGCCGACAGCGGCCAACTGGACGCCTTCAAGCAGGCGATGAAGGACGAGATCAAGAAGAGTGGCGGCACCTTGAGCGCAGAGCAGGAGGCAACCATCAACGGCATGGACGCGGCCAAGCTGCGGCTGATGGCGGACATGATCGAGCTGCTGCAGGAGCCCGATGACACGATGACCTTCGCCATCGAGCCGTGGGTGGCGTGGAACCTGCGGTACCTCCAGATCAAGGCCAATATCGCCGTCGCCGGCTACCACGGCGAGAAGTCGGGCACCAGCTTCCAGCTCGGCAACCTCGGCCTTGAGCTGACGACGGGCGGCCGCCACGGGCCCGGCGGTCGGACCTTCGGCTGGTCGCTCGGTGTGCGCGGCTATGCGCCGACCGGCACCCAAGACGCCAACGCGATGGCGATCGCCAACGTGCTGACGACGCCGCGCTTCTTGCACGAGTACGCCACCGTCTCGCCGTTTGCGGTCGTCGGCCTCGACTTCGGTCTGCTGCAGTGGACGGTGCGCGGCGAGTACATGCACATGCTAGCGGTCCGCCAGGGTGACGTGAAGCTCGACGATATGGCGTACGTCCAAGCTGGCACCGGCCTGCTCCTGTACTTGCGCTGGGTCGGCATCAGCGTCGAGCTCGACGGGCTGTTCGAGGTGCAGAACGCGCCCATGATGGCGAACAGCTGGATCCTGTCGGCCGGCGCACGCGGGTATCTCGGGCCAGCCCAGATTGGCGCCGGTCTGCAGGTACCGCTGGTCAGGCCAGGCAGCAAAGACGCACGCTTCGAGTACGGGGGAGCGGCGGTGGGCGCGCCAGCTGACATCAACTTCCTCGTGCAGTGCCAGCTGCAGTTCTGAACCCAGCGCGGCCTCGCCTCACCCCCACGCCCGCCCGGCGCGCTGCAGCCCGGCGCTGGCGGGTCGGACCATCGCAATGACCACCGCCCCTACCCACGGCCGCGCCAGTGAGCCCGCCCCGCGCTTGGTCGTCGCCCACGCCGACGGCAGCTTCTTCGACCACCCGTCGCTCGAGATGCTGATCTGGGACGGCGATCGGATGCGACCGCCGCTGCGCCACGAGCTGATCCCGCTCCCGCTCGGTAGCGACCTCTTCGTGTTGCCGGGCCGGGTCGCTCTTGGCCGCGAACCGGCGAGCCGCCGAGTCGTCGCTGTCCCGCAGGGCCCGGACGGCGAGCCGGTGCTGCCGCTCAGCGCGTTCGCGGCGCCGGCCTATGTGCGCCTTGGCCACCCAGCCTACGAGACCCTGCCTGGCGCGCCTGACCTCTCGCTCTACGCCTATGGCCCGGTGGGCTGGCTGCATGGCCGCCTGTACACCGCCGCGGTCCGGGTCGACGCCGACCAGCGCCAAGACCCCTACCGATTCGACGTCGATGCGATCCGCCAGCGCGTCGTGCAATTCAAGGTCCGCTACCCCACCAACGCGACCGTCCGCCACCTCGAGCACTGCGCCCTGGGCTACCACTGCCGCGCAGCGCAGAACTATTTCCTTGGCCGCCACGAGGCGCCGCTGCCGGCGGCCTCGACCTGCAACGCGGCTTGCCTGGGCTGCATCTCGGAGCAGCCAGACGTGAACGTCAAGGCAGCCCACAAGCGCCTCGCCATCCCTGCCAACGCCAACGATCTCATCGAGGTCGCGCTCGGCCACCTGGAGCGGGTGCCGAACGGCGTCGTCAGCTTCGGCCAAGGCTGTGAAGGCGAGCCGCTGGTGCAGGGACCGGTCCTGGAGGCTGCGATCCGCGGCATCCGCGCCCGCACCAGCGTCGGCGTCATCAACCTGAACTCGAACGCCAGCCTGCCAAGGGTCGTCGCCCGTCTGGCCGACGCCGGCCTAGACGCCATCCGTATCAGCCTCAACTCGGCGCGACCGCTGTACTACGAGCGCTACTACCGACCGACCGGCTACGGGCTGACGGACGTCTTGCAGTCCGCCCGCGAGATGCGGACGCGCGGGCGCTACGTGTCGCTCAACTACTTCGTCTTTCCGGGCGTCTCTGACTCAAGGCCGGAGTACGAGGCGCTCTCGGACTTGATCGAGGCCGGCGGGGTGGATCTGATCCAGCTGCGCAACCTGAACATCGACCCGGAGCTCTATCTGCGCGAGCTTGGCGACGGCGCCGTCGCGGACCCAATCGGCGTCCTGCCCTGGATCCACTTGCTGCGGCAACGCTTTCCCCACCTGCGCTTCGGCTACTTCAACCCGCCGCGGACCCGGTTTGGCCGCCCAGGCCCGCTGCCTGGCGCCAAGCTGCCGGTGGTGATTCCGCAAAAGTCGATGCGCGGCAAGCCATCGAGCAGAGAAGAGGCGCGCAGCGGCTTGATCTGAGGGGGCGAGGCTCCGGTCGGCGTCAGGCCGCACCGGAGCCCCGGCCACCCTGGCTCAGATCGCCGAAAGCGCGGTCGGCTTGCGCTCGAGCATGTCGAGGCGTCGCGCCACGACCTCGCGCTGCAGCCGCTTGGCGCCGCTCTTGTCCTGCCACGTGTGGCTCTGCAGGCGGCCCTCGATGTAGACGAGCCTGCCCTTGTCGACGTACTGCTCGCACACCTCGGCCAGCTTGCCGAAGGCGACCACGTCGTGCCACACGGTCTCCTTGACGTCCTCGCCATCGCGCTGACGCACGCTCGACGTCGCGACGCGCAGATGCGCGATCGGCTCGCCGCTCTGGCTGCGCTTGATCTCCGGCTTCGCGCCGACGTTGCCGATCAGGAGCACTTTGTTCAACCCGGTCATTGCACTCTCCACGCCCCCACCCGACCCGGTGTGGGGCTGCTCATGGGCCGCCGTGCGGCCCTCCCTGTGCGCCGCCGCTCGTCACGCGAGAGGTGACGAGCGCCCAGCGCCGCCCACCGACCATCGGTGGGTCGACTCTTCATCCTGGCGCGAGGCGGGCCCGCGGCTTCGCAGGCCGGCCCGCGGCGCCAGGTCTCACTCAACCGAGCGCCATCCCGACGGGGGGTGGCAGCGTCAGCGGCGAAGGGTCAGTCGCGAAGCCGCGGCCATAACGAAGCGCGAGGAGGGCCTGCTGGCCCGGCGCGCCATAGCGGCTCTTGACGACCTCGACGCGGACCGGGGCGCCGGCATGCTGCCCATCGCCCTTGGACGGGCCGGCAGCGGCGACCTCAAGCCGAACGGCCGCGTAGTGGCGCAGCGCCGTACCGCCGCCGGTGGCGACGTACGCGCCGGTGTCTGCGAGCTCGCGGCGGACCTGGTTGACGAACAGAGCGCTGCAGCCGCTGTCGTACAGAGCCAGGGCGAGGCGTGGCAAGGCACGGCTGAGCAGGCGTCCAGGGCCGCCAGGCGCGTCGTCGTCGAGGCTGCGTTCGGCCTCCTGACGCGGCACCAGCGCCGCCACCGAGTCGACGACGATCAGTGCCACCTCACCCGACCGGGCGAGCGCTTCGACCAACTCCAGGGCCTCTTCTGCGTCCTCGGGCCGGCTCAGCAGCATCCGGTTCGGATCGATGCCTGCTCTCGCGGCGTAGGCGGGCTGCAGGGCCCGTTCGACGTCGATCCAGGCTACGACCCCGCCCTCGCGCTGGACGGCGGCCGAGAGCGCCAGCGCCAGACTGGTCTTGCCGACGCCCTCCTGACCGAAGACCTCGACCATGGCGCCGCGCGGCAGCCCGCCGCCAAGCACAGCGTCGAGGGCGTCGATGCCGCTCGCCACATACCCAGCCGCAGCGGCCCCGCCTTCGCCCTCGGCTGCGGCTGGCAGCGGCGCCACGACGCCGCGGCCAAAACGCCGCTCCATCCCCGCCACCAGCGCCCGCAGGCGCTCCACCCACTTGGCTTCGTTCACTTTCCCTCCTCACAGCGGCCCCAACGCGAGGCCATTCGATGCGCCGACCATCGACGCGCTCGTGTTCAATGGCGCTGCCGGCTAGGCCTCAGGCGGCCGCGACCAGCGCCTGTCGGTCGAAGCAGCGGTACTGCAGGGCCTCTCCGATCTCGGCGGTGCCCACTTCTTTGGCGCCGGCGAGGTCTGCGATGCTGCGGGCGACACGCCAGATTCGGTCGTGGGCGCGCGGCGAGAGGCCGAAGCGCTCCAACGCCAGGAGCAGTCGATCGTGCACCGCTGGGGCTAAGGGCGACCGCCGGCGCAGCTCCGTCATTGGCACCGTCGCGTTGGTCCCGCCACCGAGGTCGTGGTAGCGGGCTGCTTGCTGCCGCCTCGCCTGCACCACGCGCTCGCGGACGACAGCGCTCGCGTCGCCAACAGGGGCGTCGCGCAGCAGGCGGGGCGGCAGCGGCATCAGCTCAATTTGGATGTCGATGCGGTCAAGCAGCGGGCCCGAGAGCCGGCCCCGGTAGCGCTCAACGGTCTGCGGAGCGCAGGTGCACGGGTGGAACTCGGAGCCGGACCAGCCACACGGGCACGGGTTGAGCGCAGCCACCAGCATGACTCGGCTCGGGAAGCGGAGCACCTGCCGCGTGCGGGCGATCGTCACCTCGCCGTCTTCGATCGGCTGCCGCAGCGACTCCAGCACGGCGCGCGGGAACTCCGGCAGCTCGTCGAGGAAGAGGACGCCGCCGTGCGCGAGCGACACCTCGCCCGGCCGCGGGCTGGCGCCGCCGCCGACCAGGGACACTGCGCTGCCGGTGTGATGAGGTGCGCGAAAGGGCCGCTGCCGCATCAGGCCGACGCCGCGGGGCAGTAGACCCGAGATCGAGTGGATCTTGCTGACCGTCAGCGCCTCGTCAGGCTCAAGTGGGGGCAAGATGCCCGGCAGGCGGCGGGCGAGCATCGTCTTCCCGGTGCCCGGCGTGCCCGCCATCAGCAAGTTGTGGCCGCCGGCAGCCGCGACCTCGAGGGCGCGCTTGGCGTGCGACTGACCGCGGACGTCGGAGAGGCAAGGCTGGGGGCCCAAGAGATCGGCCTCGATCGAGGGCTCAAGGCTCGGCCAGGCGCCGGTCCGCAGCGAGGTCACCACCTCGCCGAGGCGGCGCGCAGCGCGGACCTCGATGCCCTGCACCACCGCCACCTCGCCAGCGTTCTGGGCGCCGCAGATCACGCCGCGCATCCCATGCGCCCGCGCCATTTCGGCAACAGCCAGCACGCCTCGCACCGGCCGCACCTCGCCCGAGAGCGAGAGCTCGCCGACCACGACCCAGCCTTCGAGCGCCCGCGTCTCGATGTCGCCCTGGGCCGCC
The DNA here is from genome assembly GCA_005777155.1 of Pseudomonadota bacterium. Taxonomy (GTDB): domain Bacteria; phylum Myxococcota_A; class UBA9042; order UBA9042; family UBA9042; genus SXNM01. The sequence goes on from SXNM01000379.1 coordinate 14,110, forward strand.
AGGATGCCGAGCGCGACCGGCAGGTCGTACATGGTGCCGTCTTTGCGCAGGTCTGCCGGCGCGAGGTTTACGATCACTCGACGATCGGGGAAGCGCAGCCCTGCCTCGCGAATCGACGAGCGGACGCGCACCCGGGCCTCGCGCACCGACTGCTCCGGAAGCCCGACGGTGTCGAACGAGGGCATGCTGCCTGTGACGGTCAGCTCGACCTCGACCGGCCTAGCGTCGACCCCGACCAAGGCTGCGCTCTGGACCTTTGCTAGCATCTGCTCCCTCCCACACGACCCTCGCGGCCGGCGGGCTCCCCTTATGCATAGGGCGTGCCAAGCAACGAAATCACGCAATATCCAGTCATTGCGCTTCAAATACGTCCGTTCATCGCTGGCAGTGAGACCGTCTCAAGACGGTGTCGAGACCGTCTCAGGCCAGCGAACCGACGGTGGATTGGCGGTGCCGTGCCCGCTCTGCTACGATCGAGCGTCAGCAGCGCGCCGCTGCAGGTCGACGGAGTGCGTGTGCTGAAGCCCCAAGCGATGCCAGACGCCGCCGGGTCGGCCAAGGGGACCTGCGACCGAGCCAGAGCCCGGCGCGCCCCGCGATGGAGCGTGGCCCTCGCGTGGCTGGGCCTGCTGGCGTGCCTGCTGCCGCAGCTCGGCGGCTGCGAGAGCTGCGGCACCCGGCGGCTGCGGCGGCTAGGCTCGACCTGCGGCCAGTCCAGCGAATGCGCCGGTGGCGTCTGCTACCGCGGCCGATGCTCCAAGTCCTGTTCGACAGACGGCGACTGCGGCGGCGGCATCTGCATCGAGTCGGTCTGCCAGCAAGCCGACGACGACTTCGACGGCGATGGCATCGCCAACAGCAAAGAGGTCGAGATTGGGAGCAACCCAGCGCTGGCCGACAGCGACGGCGACGGCATCGACGACAAGACCGAGATCGGCTCGCTCAGCAAGCCCAAAGACACCAATGGGGACGGTATCTTGGATGTCAACCAGTCCAACCTGATCGACGTCGACGGCGACTGCATGGTCGACGCCATCGACAGCGCGCCGGGCGACACCAGCGTCCACAACTTACCAGATCCCGCCAAGCTCTGTCTCGCCGGCCTGTGCGCCGCCCACCCCGCCGATGTCAAGGTTCAGTGTCGAAAGGAATCACCGACCTATGAGGGCGTGGTCTTGGGCTGCATCGGCTGCGGCTGTCACCTGCCGCCGCAGGTTTCCGACTTCCAGGCGAAAGAGAGCTCCTGCGACGAAGTCGACAACGACTGCGACGGCCTGACGGACGAAGACATGGTGTTCGCCGGCAAGACCAAGGGCGCCCCGTGCAGCGGCATCTACGGCATCTGCGCGCTGCCCGGCGAGGACGGCCTCGTGCCCAAGGGCACGGTCGAGTGCGGCAGCGACAAGTCCATGACCTGCTCCGTGCACGGAAACGGCTCGCAGAGCGTCGGCGACGTCGAGCTCTGCAATGGCCAAGACGACGACTGCAATGGCAAGACCGACGAGCCCTTCACGTACAGCGCGGGCGGCAAGGTGCTGCCGGTCGGCGCTGACTGCAGCTGCGGCGACAGCAAGCTGATCTGCGCTGAAGGGGCGAGCGCGTCCGACGACGCCGTCGGGTGCTCTGGCGACGGCAGCGGCGCCACTTGCGTCCGGGCGCCATTCGCCAAGGCGACTGTCGCGCTCGCCCACTTTGGCCCCCAGCCGCGCTTGCGGTGGAGCGCCGCCGCGCCGCCGGGCTGGGATCGGCTGGTCGTCTTCAGCGGCGCGATCCCAGGTGCCAAGAGCATGGTCGCCAGGGCCGAGGCGTGGTCGCTGCCGCTTGACGTCACAGCCACCACGTGGATTCGCCACACCGCCCAGGCGCCCGGCGCGCGCAGCGGCGCCGCCGTCGCCGTCGATGTCACCGGCAACCGGGTCATCGTGGTCGGTGGCACGGGGCCGGCCTTGCAGACGGCGCAGGTGTGGGCATGGCAGCACGACGGCGTCTGGGTCGACTTGTCGACGCTCGAGGCCGGCAAGGGCCGCGTCCTGCCGCTGCCCGAAGGATCAGGGGGCGTCGCAGCTCGCGCTGTCGTGGTCGGCAGCGGCGAGACGCGCAAGCTCGTCGTCTTTCTTGAGGGCAAGGGTGCGCTGTGGGCTCCGCTTGGCGGTCAAACACCGCAATGGGTGCCCCTGGCCCTGCCCGCGGCGCCAGCCGGCGTGGCGGCGCTCAGCGGCACCTTGGGTTGCCTGACTGGCGACTCCGGCCACAAGCTCGCGATCGCGCTGACCAGCGCCACCGCAGGCAGCCAGGTCGGCGTGGCGCGGCTACGCGACGACGGCGTCAAGCCGGTCGTCGAGTGGCTGACCTCGACGCAGCCGCCGCCAGCCCGCCGCGACGTCGCCTGTGCGCTGGACAGCATAGGCCAACTCATCGTCCTCGGCGGCTACCTGCCCGGCGCCGACAGCGCGCCAGCAATGGACACCGCGATCTTCGATGGCGCGCTGGCTGGCGCCACCAAGGTCAGCTGGCAGGCTACGGCCGCGCCTGATGCCGCTGCGACGGCTCGCGTCGGCGCGACGCTGCTGAACACCTCCAAGGGCCTCGTCGTCGTCGGCGGCTACGCACAGTGGACCGAGGCTGGACTCCAGCGCCGTCGCTCCAGCCCCGACACCCGCTTGCTGCCTAGCGGCTCTGCGTCGTCCACGCTCCTCGACGTCGCTCGGCCACGTGCGCGCGTCGGGGCTGCCGCCGGCTACTGGAATGGTCAAGCCGCATGCCTTGTCGGCGGCGTGACATTTGAGCTCCCAGACCTCGGCGGCACCGCCGCGCGCGTCGAGCCGGTCACCGACGCCTGGTGTCTGAGCGATGGGGCCGTGTGGAGCCTCCGGGCTAGCGGTCTGCCGCCGTGGGCGTTCGGCATCGGCGGCGTAGACCACAGCAACGGCGAGGCCATCCTCGCGGGCGGCGTCGACTTCGCCGTGCAGAAGTCGATCATCGGCATCTCGCGCATCTGGGATGGCCAGTTCGACTTCCACGCGAACATGCCCCCCGGCGACCGCCCGCAGGCGCAGCCGGTCGTGTACCGCGTCGCGCTGTCGACGGGCAAGGTCAGCGCGCTGCCGGTACAGGGCCCTGAGTTGGCGTTCTCCTCGGTGGTCTACGACGCGCGCCGTCGCCGCATCATCGCTTACGGCGGCTTCGACGATGTGCTGCCGCGCGACGGCTTATGGGCGTTCTCTTTTGTGCAGAGCCAGTGGCAAGACATCGCCAAGGACTACCTCGCAGGTCAGTCGCGCCCGCTCGCCGCCTATGGGACGCTGCTCGGCTACGCGCCAGACACCGACCGCCTGCTCATGATCGGCGGCATGGCCTATCGGTACGACCAGGCCAAGGACGACTGGTACGTCAGCTACCAGATCGCGGATGAGGCGAACAAGATCAGCCCGTGCCTAGGCCCAGACGTCACGGTCGGCTGGCTGGTGCCGACCCTGTCGACGCCCTCCTTCAAGACGATGGCGCTGCCAACCTTCGCTGATCTGGGCGCTCGCTCGCCGGAGAAACCTCTGATCCGGCTCCACTACGGTCGCCCGTCTCTGACGCCATTGCTCTACGACGGCGTCGCGGGCTCAGGTATCGCGGCGGTGCAGCGTGCGCCGGCCTTCGCCGACAAGGACACCGCCGGGTTGGCCTGCCCCGAGGTAGAAGAGAGCCGCCTGCAGACGCCGATCCACGTGCGCGTGTCGCTCGGCGTCTGCCTCGGCCAGCCACGCGCATTCCTGAATCACGCAGAGGCCCCGACGCTGCCGGACGCGATGCTCCTGGCCGTGACCGCCGTCGACAGCGCCAAGCGTCGCCACATTCTGTTCGACGGGGTCGCGACCGACGGCGCCCTGGGCGGCCACGTGCATCGGCTCGATCAGGTCTGCCCCCCTGCGCCTTGACCCGCCGCGTCCGCATTGTCGATACTCCCGGCGATGCGCCGACGGCGGCGCGCAAGGACAGCCATGATTCGCCCCTTTGCTCTATGGACCGCCCGCGCACTGCCGATCGTCTTGCTGGTGGCGCCAATGGCCTCCTGCATTGAGGACCCCTTCGAGGTCCTCCCGACCGACGCCAATGACAAGTGGCTGCGCTCGGTCACGATCGACGTGTCGCGCTGCCTCAACAAGTCCGGCAGCTACGGCCTCTGCGGCGACACCGCCGTGCGCGACATGCAGCGCGTCCGCCACCTCAGCGGCGTCATCGGCGCACCGACGAGTCTCCTCGTCAGCGACACACCATCAGACGCCAAAGCGCACATCAGCTTCGGCGAGCTGACCGCGCTCTGGGCGCGCATCCCCGTCGGCTATGGCTGCGAAGCGACGCTGCAGGGCATCTTCCCCGACCGCGACAAGGACCCGGAGAATATTCAAAACTACAATTTCGCTGCCTTTGAGAAGGTCGTCGGCGCGGTCCGCACGCGAAACGCGGCGCCGATCTGGACCGCTGCCTACGCCCTGGGTGACGGCGAGGGCACCTGCAATTACGCCAAGCACGGCATGACGCAGGGCGCCGAGCCTGTCGCCGAGCAATCCGGCGCGCCGATCGGCACCAACGACAACGACCTAAAGGTGTGGGCGAAGGTGGTCCGTCGCGTCGTCGAGTGGTACGGCATCGAATTCAAGGAGAAGATGACCAAGGCCGGCTCGTGCTCCCCGCCGGCGGGGACCCCTCTGTCTTGGTACTGCAGCTCGGCGATCCTCAACATCGAGTATGGCCGAGACCCGAGCGGCGCCGGCGGCTACACGGAGGAGACTAAGCAGTGGTGGCTCAAAGGCTACAAGGCCTTCGCCGGCGAAATTCGTGGCCGCTTCGCCTACCCGGCGGCGTCGGGTTCGCCTGTGCTGCTCTTCGCTCCTTCGGTCGTGGTGCGTGGCAAGGTCACGATCGAGAACACCACGGGCACGGGCCGCTCCTGGCTGTACGACTTCATCGACTACGTCAAGAACGAGAAGCTGCCGCTCTCCTTCCTCACGGTGGAGATCGAGGCCGCGACGCCGGTCGAGGCTGCCGACATCGCCAAAGCCATCCGCGCCTACGCTGACCAGAAGGGCCTCAAGAACGAGGACGGTGACCCCATCCCGCTCTTCGTCACAGACCTACGCCTGCAGGAGAGCAAGGTGCCCGTCAGCCTACGCAACGATCCGGTCCGCATGTCGGCCTACCGAGGCGCCTTCTTCGCCGCGACGAAAGCCCTGTGGCAGGGCGTGGTGTGGGGCGCCACCGTCGGCCGCGCCGTGCGCTTCCCGACCGCCGACCTCAAGCAGCTGACCATCGACCAAGCCGCGACGACCGCTCTACAGAGCGACTTGATGTGGTTCGAGGCCGACCTCGGCACCAGCGGCAAACCCGCGCCCAGTCCAGCCAGCCTCAAGCCGGCGGCGTGGCACTCCTTCTGGTTCTACGACGGCTTCTTAGGTGGCGGCGGAGGCTCCCTCGACACGCTCTGCGGAAAGAAGGCTGACTGCAACGACATCGCAGCCGAGGCCCAGGCCAAATCCATCGTGCTGAGCGGCCACGGTCCCGACGCGCTCGGCCTCAGCGGCACTGTCAAGAGTGACCCGGTCCGAGGCCTAATCGTCATCGCGACACGCGAGAAGTGCGTCTCGTACCTCGCAGACTCCCTCGGCGTTCCGGTTGATTGCGTCACCGGCGACCACGCCAAGGCCTTCCCCGCCGTCTCGGCGAACCGCAAGAGCGTCATCCGCGTCTTCCTGGCCGACCTCAACGTCACCGAGGACTCCAAAGAGACCCTCAAGCACAACATTCGTGTGGAAGTCCAGGGCCTGCCGAGCGACGTCCGCTCCGTCGGCTTCCGCTGGGGCCGCATGGACGGCGCCACGCCGACCTGGAACAGCCACGACTTTCCCGACCAGGGCCTGCTCGACGTGAAAGACGGAGCCTTTCACATCAACCGGACCTTGGCCGTCCCGTCGATGCAATACTTCGAGTTCCTATACTAGCGCGCAGTCGCGTCAGACACCTCCGGCCGCAGCCGCCCTGCATCCGAACCCAGCGACGCGGTGACGCCCAGCCCTCAGCGCGCGTCGTGCGAGCGGACCGCGCCTCCGGCACGCAGCCACCCCACATTCGAGACCAGCAGCGCGAGGACGCCCAGTCTCACGCGCCTCCGGCGAGCGGACCGCGCCTAGGGCCCGCTGCGACTAGGTACGGCGCCTCCAGACGCGACCTCGCCACCGACCCCGGCGGTCGCTCAAGAGCGACGTCGACGGCGCATCACCTCAAACATCGCGATGGCGCCGGCGACCGCGGCGTTCAGGCTCTCGGCACGACCAGCCATGGGGATGGCGACCCGCCGCACCGACGCTGGCGCCTCCGCCACACCCTGGCCCTCTCGCCCCACCAGGAGCCCAAGGCGCGCCGGCAGCTCGAGACCATCCAGGGGCATCCCCTGCGGGTCAAGCGCCCAGACCTCACCGACCCCAGCGTCGAGCGCCGTCATGTGTGGCCCCTGCACGATTGGGACACGAAACGCAGCGTTACTGCTCGCCCGCAACGCCCGCGGATGAAACGCCGACGCCGCGCCCGCCAACAGCACCACCTCGTCGGCCCCCAACGCCTCCGCGCTCCTCACCAGGGCGCCTACGTTCTCTGGCTGCTGCGTAGCCACCAAAAGACTGAGCGGCTGCACCTCGCCGCTCCAGCTCGGACGCTCCGGCGCCCTCACCCAGGCAATCGGGCCACCAGTCCCCGCTTCATCCAGGACGTCGAAGAGGGCCGGAGCCAACTCGAAGAGCGGAACGCTAGACGGCGGCGACACGGCCCGGCCCCGGGCCCGCAACAAGACACCCAACACGACGCCCGGATCTTCCTCCAGCAGCTCGGCGCATAGGCGCCCACCCGCAGCCAGCGACTCGCCAGCCTTCCGCTGACCCCGACCCGTCAGGAGCTCGCGCCAGTGCTTCCAGCGTGCATTGTCCATGCTCTCGATGAAGACCGCGCCAGCAGGTGACTCCGCCGACTCCACCGCCGCGGCGGACGTGCGTCGATACACGAGCAGACGACGCTCCGCCCCCGAGACGGGCAACCGATAGGCCACCGATCGCTCCAACTCGAAGCCAACTCCTGACCCAGCGACCTCCGCGACCTCGGCTTCACAGTCCGGGCCCTTCCACAACACCGCCACACCACCGGCGCGAACAGAGCGCTCAGCTCGCTGTAGCAAGTCCAGAGCAGGTGCGACCGCCCGAGCCACCATGGCGTCCACCGGTACACAGTCACGCGGATTCAACTTCCGCGGCACGACCTGCACATTGGAGAGCCGCAGCGACATCGCCACCTGCTCCAGAAAGTCAGTGCGCTTGCGCCGACCCTCCACAAGCACCCAGCGGACATCCGGGCGCGCGATGGCCAACGGAACGCCCGGAAAGCCGCCGCCACTGCCAAGGTCCATCACCGTGCCCTGCAGCTCGCAGTGCAGCAACGGCAGCAGACTATCGATGTAGTGACCCTCAACCATCGCGCCAAAGGAGCGCAACCGGGTGAGATTCAGCTCCGCGTCGCCAGCCTTCAACAGGCCATGGAAGGCCCAGAGCCGCTCGGCGCACCCCGCCCAGGCACCCAGACCTGCCTGCCGCAGCGCCTCGCCAATGGCTCTTGCCCCTGGCGTTCTGCCCGACTCACCCGCCGAGCCAGCTCCATGTGCGCTCATTAGGCCTCCGCATCACGCCGGTCACGCCCCAAGGAACTCCCACCGCGAGCGCCATTCCAGCCGAGGCGCCAGCTGCCCGGAGATCGCCCGTCCCCGCGGTGAGCAGCCCTGCGCTGCCTTCGCCAGCTCAAACAGGCAGCAGGCCCGCAGTGACGCGACCGCTGGCGCGAGCGCC
>SXNM01000380.1 GCA_005777155.1 Pseudomonadota bacterium
CCGCCGGCGTCGCGCTCACGTCCATGCCTGCCGCCCCGCATCGCGCCCTCCGCCGGCGAGACGCCGCCGCGCCCCCCTTTGCCCTTCCGTTGTGCCAGAGGTAGGCTTGCGCAGGAAGGGCGAGTGGGTCGGCCAGGGCGACCCGATCGGGGGCAGCGGCCCCAGGGCCCCGCGGGCTGCCGCGTCGGAGGTCTCGGTGGCGGCTGAATCGGTCGACGAGCTGACAGCCGGCGCCCGCCCCATAGGGTCTCGGCAATCGGCAGCGCACGACGCAGATCCCCGCAACGTGAAGGGGCTTGGCGCGCACTCGGCCGGCAGCGCCGCACCGCTCGGCGGCTTCGAATTGGTGACTCCGTCAGCGCTGGCGAGGCAGCTAGCGATGGCCTTGGCGCTCGCGATCGCCCAGCTGGCCGCGATCGCCTGGGCGATGGCCCTGCTATTTTGAGCGAGTCAGCCGTGGAGCCGGCGAAGGCCGAGCGCAGCCCAAGCGGGTTGGCGTCCGCCGATGGCCTCGGTTCGCCGCACCGCTTTGCCACGGCGTGGGCCCTCGAGCAGTCGACGCTCGGGCTCGCCGCTGGCGCGCTGTGGGCGCTCCTGCTCGCCATCGCGACCCGCCCCGCGGCGCTGCTCCTCGCCCGCCCGACCCTCATCGTCGCTGCCACCCTGGCCGTGGCGGGCTGCCTCGCCCACGCCGTGCTGCCGGCGGCGAGTCTGTGGCGCCCGAGCGCGCCTGGCGGCGGAAGGATCCTCGTCGTCGCCTGGCGGCGGCGCGTGGTCGCCATGCTCGGCCTGTCGCTGGCGCTGTCGATCGCGGTCGCCGCCCTGGTCGCGCCCGTGTACGCGGAGGGCGACAAGCCGCCGACACGGTTCGACGACCTGCCGCTGCCGGCCATGGCCGTCGCCGCCGCGCTCTCGACGCTGTGGCTTGGCCTCGCCGCGCTCCGGGCCGGCGGCGACGGCGGCGGCGCGCTGCGGGTGGCGGTGTCTGCCAACCCTATCGCGACGCTGGCCCAACCGACCGCACAGGCGCTGCTCGGTGGCATGGCGCTGATCCTCCTCGTCGGCTTGGTGATAGGCCAGATCACCGCCGAGCTGACCTACGAGCTGGCCGCTGGCGTCGCCATGGCGGCGCTGTGGGCCTCCGGCAGCGCCGGGCGCGTGCTCCGCGGCATGCACCGCCTCAGGGTGGCGGAGGAGGAGACCGGGCTGCGCAGGCCAAGGCTCTCCGCCGCGCTGCGCCTGGCGATGACGGCGACCTTGCTCGGCGTCTTGTTGCCGGCTGTCGTGATCGTCGGCGAGCTAGCGCGGGCGCGGGTCGCTGGCGTCATCGTCGCGGCGTTTGCCTTGGTCGCCAGCGGCCACCCGCTGCGCTACGGCATCTCGCTCGCGCTCTGGTACAGCCGCGACTTGCGCGCTCCGTTCGGCGGCAGCTGGGCGACGAGCGCCAACGCCGCGACCGACGGCGACGCCGGCAGTTGAAGCTGCGGTGGCGGTCGCCTGGCCGCAGCGCCGCCTCATCGTCGCCTGTGCGCGCTGAACGCGTCGCCCCCTCTCCGGTGGCGCGCTTCGCCCGGTCGAGGTTGCGGTTTTGCAAGCGGCGGGCTATCTCTGACGACGGTGCGCTGCTGGCCTGAGCCTCGGTAAGGTATTGCCAGCCAAACAGCAGGGAACCAGCGGCGCTAGGCGCCACAGGAACTTGTGGATGCAACGCCAATGCCCCGAATGCGGCACAAAGACCGACGAGGTCACGTGCCCGAATGACGGCGAGATGACGTTGGTCGTCCAGCAGCCTAAGACCCAGTCCGTTACCAAGGTCGGTCAACTCGTCGGCGGCCGTTACCGGGTCGACGCGATGATCGGCGAGGGCGGCTTTGGCGCCGTCTACCGCACGACGCACACCGCGACCGGCGATACCCTCGCGCTCAAGGTGTTGCGCACCGACATCGAGGGGGCGTCCGACGTCGTCGCCCGCTTTCGCCAGGAGGCCAAGGCCACCAGCCGCCTGAAGCACCCCAATACGGTGCGCGTGTTCGATTTCGGCCAAATGGACGACGGAAACCTCTTCATCGCCATGGAGTTCCTCGACGGCCGGACGTTGACGCAGGTAATGCGCGAAGAGGGCCCGCTGGCGCCCGAGCGCCTCGTCAAAATCGGCATCCAGGTGCTGAAGTCGCTCTCAGAGGCCCACAGCAAGGGCCTCGTTCACCGCGATATCAAGCCAGATAACATCTTCATCCAGCGCGTGCATGGCGAGCCGGATTTCGTGCGCGTGCTCGACTTCGGCATCGCCAAGTCGATGGGCAACGACCGCGAGGACATCACCTCGACCGGCGCCGTCATCGGCACGCCGAAGTACATGTCGCCGGAACAGGCGCGAGGCCAGCCGGTCGACGCCAGAACGGACATCTACTCGCTCGGCATCATCCTGTTCGAGGGCATCTCCGGCGTGCCGCCTTTCATGGCAGAGACGCCGCTGGCGATGATCCTGCGCCGCGTCACCGAAGAGGCGCCGCGCGTCCACGAGTCCATCGCCCGCCCGACGCCCATCCGGCTCTGCGACGTCGTCCTGAAGTCGATCACGCGCCGCGTCGAAGATCGCTACCCCAGCGCCGACGCCTTCGCCGACGCGCTGGCGACGTCGCTCGACTCGGAGGTCCTGCTGCCCGGCGGCGCGATGCGCCCGGGGGGCAGCGGCGCCGGTTCGCAGACCGCGGCGTACGGCGCCCAGTTCGACGGCAGCGACGCCACGGTCGACGTCCACTCCGAGGAGATCGGCGCCCTGACTGGCGGCATGACCTCGCGCGTGGTGATGAACAACGCCGGCGGCGATGACGCCACCGTCGCCGCCGATAGCGTCGAGATCCAAGCCGCGATCGAAGTCCACACCCAGCGCGTGACGGCCGCCTCCGACCCCGGCACGGTCAAGGGGATGGCGAGTCCAGCCATCCTGCCCAGCGCGGCGCCTGCGCTTGGCGCTGCAGCCGGCGTCGGCGCCTTCGCCGCCAAGGCCGCCGACGATGGCGCCAAGACCACGGTGACGCCGCCCGTGACCGTCGCCAGCGCGCCACGCACTGCCAGCGAGCCCGCCGCCTCAGGGCCACCTGCCGCCGCGGCGACTCCCCAGCATGGCGGCTACGCGCCGCAGCACCCGCAACAAGGCGTCGGCAACAAGGGGCTGCTGATCGGCGGTGGCATCGCGCTGCTCGTCGCCGTGGTGGCCGTCGCCTTCATCGCGCGTCAGCCGCAGCACATCATCGTCACCCAGGCCGCCGGTCAGCAG
>SXNM01000381.1 GCA_005777155.1 Pseudomonadota bacterium
CGCCGGGCTTGCCAGCCCGTACATCCGCGGGTTTGTTGTACTTGGAAGTGTGCACTCCGCGGTGCCAGCGGGCGATCCCCTCAGGGCTTGCGAAGATGTGCATCATGCTGCGGTCGTGATCGGCCGTGACGCGAACGCGGGACGTCGCGCTGGGTCATCTACCCCTCAGCGGGCGGGCACCAATCGAGGCTGCCGTGCAGTGCTCGTGCGCGACCTCGACGCCGGTCACCACGGCGGTGGCGATCGTGGCCAGCGCCAGCGTCCTGGAGGCGCTGTTGTCGGCGAGGGTCTTCTCGGCAATTGTCGTCGACGCCGTGGCCGAGATCACCATCGGCGCGCTGCTGTAGGCTCCGGCGAGGGTGAAGGTCTTGGTCACGCTCGCGCCCTTGAGGATCGTGCCGAGCTGACAGGTGAGCACGGTCCCGGACAGCGTGCAGCCCGAGGCGATGCCGCTCAGCTGACCGAGCACATGGACGGTCGGCGAAGTTGAGGTCGCTGGCAGGTTGATCACGACCTTGGAGCCGGGGGCCGACTTCTTGCCGTTGTTGAGGACCGTCACGCCGTAGGTGCCGGCCTGGTAGACGGCGAGCCCGCTCGGTGCAGAAAGCGTCACGGTGAGGTTGGAGATGGCGAGAGCCGGCGCCGCGAGCAGAAGGACCGTGAGGCCCGTCAGTAACTTTGTCATCGCTTCTTCTCTTGGTTAGGTACCTAACTGCAAGCCACCGTTCGTGGTGGAGCGGAGCCGACGTTGGCGATCCCCAGACTTCACAAAGGGAGCGAACGATGTCAAGAGAAGGTTGCTCAGGGCCCGAGTTCACTCCGACTCTCGCAGGGCTTGTTCGTCGCGGCGGCGTCCGTGGTCATGACCGTAGCCGCACGCAGGCATGGCGATTGCGCCATCAGAGGACCCACTCTTGGCGCCGACGTCGGCGCGCGATCCGTGCAGATACCCCCGGCGCCTGCCTGCCCGTTGCGCCATCGGCCGAAGCAGGCGACGCTCCCGGCCCGACGCCCGCCAGGCAGATCTCGCAGGCGCGCCAGATGGCCCATGCCGCCAGGAGCCCCGATGCTCGACCACCGCATCCTCGACTACCGCTGCGCGTTTCTTATCGAGGTCGCCGAGCAGCCGGCGCGCTTCTTCAAGGACGTCGATCTGCAGCTAATGCTCGGCAAGGCGCAGGAAAAGCCCAATAAGTCGCAGATTGACCGGGCGCGGGCCTACCGCGCGAGCCAGCGCTGGCCGACGACTTGTCGCAACACCAAGGGCCGAGGCGGCATCGCCACGCACGACGCGGTGGCCTTGGGTTGGCGCGGCCAGCTCAGCGCGGAGCACTTCTATGAGCCGTGGCACTTGTACTGCAAGCGCTGCGCCGACGCCGACGCCGACGCCCAGGGCCACGGCCGCTGGCAGCCCGACGAGGGCGCCAAGCCGCCTCCGAGTTGGAACGCCGGCGATCCCTACCCTGACCTCGCGACTCGGCCGCAAGCGGGACGACCGGGTGGCGTGACGCGGCCTGCTTCGGCGTCAGCGCCGAGTAGCCATGCCACCGCGGCCGCCGTGCTCGCCTACGCCCGCGGCTTGGTGCGGCAGACCCTTGAGCGGTCCGGCGACGACGTCGAGCTGCCGGCTGAGGGCGAGCCCTTCGAGCTCCGCGCGTTTGGCGCCGACGGCGAGCGCTTCATCTTCGTGCGCGTCGACGAGGCTGGGGCGCCGACCGCAGAGGTGCGCGCCTTCCTGGAGGCCCACGTGAGCGCCTGCTGGCTCGCGCTGGTTCAAGGCGTCCAAGTCAAGGTGCTGACGTCAGGTCCGCAGCCCCTTGGCGGGCGCGTCGCCTCTCTGACCCCGTGGGTTGGCCTGCCGGCCGCAGAAGGCTGAGCGAGCCGCGCCGTCATGCGTAGGCCACGGTGGGGCGCGAGATCGGCGGTGTTCGCTGGCGGAAGACGCTGACCCCGGCCGACCACGACTGCGGGCGGTCAGCGGCGGTGTACGAGCGGCGCCGAGGCCGGGCGCCCTGGCATCACGGGCGCCACGCCGACCGAGGCCGTGGTCATCCCATGCGCAATCTATGACTGCCCTCAGCGCCACGGGGCTTGGGCCGAGTCGCTCCGGGACGGGTCATCGGGCCGCTGGCCGAGAGGGGCCGCAGCGCGACGCTCGGCGCGTCCGACCGACATGCGTAGGGTCAGGGTCTTGTCGAGCGCTGAAGCACCTGCGCTTGTCCCGGCACCATCGACGGTCCCGCCGTAGCCGGGGCAACAGCGCCGCGCTCCACCCCATAGTGGAATGAAGCGATGCCGTAGGGCGTTGCCGCATACGAACCGCCGCCGGCTTGGAGGCCGATGTCTTACCGCCCACCGCAGCGAACTGCCGCCCGCGAGGCGACGCGCCAGCCGCGATGGCTCTCGGCGTTGCTGGTGGCCACCCTCGCCGTCACCCTCGGCGCGATAGGTCTCATCGGTTGGCCCCAGCCGGCCGTGCCAGCGAGCGACCCTGAGCTTGAAGCCGAGCCGCTGACCGCGGCCGCGACCGCGCCAGCGACCGTCGAGACCGAGAGTCCTGTCGCGGCGGAAGAGGTCATCCCTTTCGAGGTGGGCGCCACAACCGAGCGCAGACTGTCGCGCTGCGAACCCGCCAGCGTCCCGAGCGACGAAGGCGAGGATCCGCCGGTGCTGCAGCTGCCGGGTCGGCTGCCGCCGCTGCGCGATCCCAGCCGGGAGGCCGCTCAACGCGCTGAGCGTGCGCTCCAGCGCGACATCGAGCGGGCGCGTGCGGAGGCCATCGCCATCGGTGACCGGATGGCGAGAGACCTCGAGCATTTCGTCTCTGATATCCAGACACTGCCGCGCGCCGAGCAGCGACGCTACGCCCGCAACGTCCACGCCCACTTTGACTGGCCCTCGGCCGACCGGCTGGCCGTGCTGCGGGCCAAGCTGCCGGCGGAAGAGCGCGACGCCCTGCAAGTCGTGACCTACAAGCGCATCGAGCCGCTGATTTGGCGTCTCAACACCCTCGCCGGCGAGGACTGACGTCGGGCGCGTGATGCCTCGGCGCGAACCGTCGGGCGCGGCAAGGGCAGCGGGGCCCGGCGCCCTCTTCGGGTCGAGGCGCGGCTACTGCCGTATGCCCGTGACCTTCCAGATCAAATTGATGGTGCCTAGGATGCCGGTGTCGATCGTCTCATAGATGAAGCCGGTGAATTTGTCGGGCAGCGCCTTGCCGGTCGTTGGCGTCGCGGCCTCAAAGTTCCACAAGACCTTGACGTTGTGGGTCATCGTCAGCACATCGCCGCTGGTGTACGTGCCGCTACCGTCGAACTTCTTGTCGGTGCGCTTGCCAGCATAGGTGTACGTCTTGCCGCCCCACTGCGTCGAGGTCTTGGCAGCGCCGCCGCCCTCATCGGTGAACACGTAGAGCGTCGGCGGAAACTTCGCGGAGCCAAGCAGGCCCATCGACTGCGTATCGGGGTCGGCGGTGACGAGGTAGGTGCCGCTGAAGCTGCCGTTGACGCAGCCGCCCTGACTGCAGAACTTGTCGCCATCGCAGGTCGCGGCGAGATCGCCCGTCTTGCCACAGCTGTCCTGCCAGAAGACGTTGCCCGATTGGCAGATCTTGGCCGCGTTCTGCGTGCAGCCGCCGAGGCATGCGCCGCTCTTGCACTGGCCGCCCTTGTCGCCGCAGCTTGTGCCGTCGGGGACGGCGATCACACCGCACTTGCCGGTGGCCTGCAGGCACGCCTCCGCCGTGCAGGCATTGCCGTCGTCGCAGCTCTTCGCGCCGCCGCCCTTGCAGGAGCCGCCAGCGCAGACATCGCCGTCCGTACAGGGGTTGCCGTCGTCGCAGGCCTTGGCCCCGACCTCGCTGTAGACGCAGCCGGCCTTGGCGTCGCAGGCGTCGTTGGTGCAGAGGTTGCCGTCGTCGCAGGGGATGGCGGCGCCAGCCTTGCAGACACCGCCGAGGCAGCCGTCGTCCTTGGTGCAGACGCTGCCGTCAGCGTCGCAGGCCTTGCCGGCGAGGGGCACGCCATCGTGGCCGCAGGCGCCAGTGGCTGGAGCACAAGCGTCGACGGTGCAAGGGTTGGCGTCGTCGCAGCCTTTGATCTTGCCGGCGACGCAGCCAGCGCCGCCGCAGACGTCGCCGACGGTGCAGCCGTTGCCGTCGTCGCAGGCGCCGCCGGCCGGGGTGTAGACGCAGCCCTTGTCGGCGCTGCAAGTGTCGCTGGTGCAGCCGTTGTCGTCGTCGCAGGGAACCTTGCTGCCGCCACAGACCCCGCCGCCGCAGGCGTCGCTCTGGGTGCAGGCGTCGGCGTCGTCGCAGGCCTTGCCCGTCGGCGCGTTGCTGAAAACGCACTGGCCCGTCGCGACGTTGCAGTTGGCGCTGACGCAGGGCTGACCTGAGTCGCAGACCTTGGCGACGCCGGCCTTGCAGGCGCTGGCGGCGCAGCTATCACCGACGCTGCACGGGTTGTCGTCGTCGCAGGGCGCGCCGTCGTCGTCGCTGTGGCCGCAGCCCGTCTTGGCGTCGCAGCTATCGGTCGTGCAGGGGTTGCCGTCGTCGCATGATTTTGCGCCGCCCGGCACGCAGGTGCCGTTGACGCAGCCATCCCCGTCTGTGCACAGGTCACCGTCGGCGTCGCAGGCGAGGCCGTCGAGCTTGCTGCTGACACAGCCGGCGTCACCGCTGCAGACCTCGGAGGTGCATGCGTTGTTGTCGTCGCAGGTGCCGTCGTCGGTGGCACCGTCGCAGTCGTTGTCGACGCCGTCGCAGACCTCAGCGGTCGGCGCGGCGGCGCTGCACGGCGTCAGGCCGGCGGCGTCGCAGCTTCGAGTGCCACCACAGGCCACTGCCTTTCCGTCGACCGTGGTCTGCGCCGTGCAGAGCGTCTTGGCGGACCCTGCGCGGGCTTGCGGGCTGCAGGGGCAGGCGGTGGGCGGCTGGGTGGCATCGGCGGGCTGGCCTCCTGCGGCGCGACGGGTGCAGTACGAACCGCTCTTGCCCTCCAGGCTGGTCGCGGCCTGGCAGGCGTAGTCCCCTGGGCAGTCGGCGTCCTTGACGCAGGCGGTGGCGCAGAACGCGCCCTCGGCGCCGCGGGCGACGCAGGCGCTGTCGTCGAGGGTGAGCGCTACGCAGTCGCTGGATGCGAGGCACGGGTTGCAGAGGCGGTTCCAGCGCGGCACGCAGAAGCCCGTCAGATCGCCGCCCGGCGCGGTGATCAGCTTGCAGGCGAAGCCCTCGTCGCAGGTCTCGACGCAGGGCACCGCACAGCGTGGCCCCTCTGGCGTCTCGAGGCAGCGGCCCGTGTCGCAGTCGGCGTCCGCTTTGCAGACGCAGCCGGCGGCGCCCGGGCAGGCGTCAACGTCGGAGGGCGGCGCGTCGACGGTGCCACCTGCGCCACTGTCGGCGGCTTCGCAGGGCGGCTCGCAGACGGCGTCGGCGGCGCCGTCGGCGGAGCTACTGCCGGTGGCGTCGCTGGTTCCAGCTTCCGGGGCGCCGCCGCAGCTGGCGCACAACGCGACCGCCGCGGTGAGCCACGCGAGCCTCGGGAGCCACGACTGGGCTGCGCTGCGGTCCATAGATCCCCTTGGTCGCGACCCGAGCGCGGCGCGGTGCGGTGCGGCGGCCTTGGCTCCCTTCGCCAATTCGGCCGGTGCCCAGTCTGCCAGCGTCCTGGCCCAGCGGTCGAGAGTGTGGTGACGTGAAGCGCGGGCGCAGGTCGCTGCCGGTCGAGCGACCTGTGCGCGGGCGGGTGCGCCGTCGCGCCCTCGATACCGCCGCCAGCCTCGCGCCCGGCCGGAGTAACGCCGCGCGGCCATCGCTGACGGTGCCGCAGCCGCCTTCGTTGTAGGCCCTGCCCTTTGAGGCGGAGTCCCTGCTGGCGGGCCTGAGCGCCGGCAACTCGCGGCATGCGCAGCTTTGGGGCGAACGTCTGCGCTCAAGGACCGGTGCCGGCGAGCGGAAGTGACGCCACCGCGGCGTCGTGGCAGGGCTCGCCTGCCTGTTCGGCGTCTCAGCGGCAGGACCGCCAGCGCGACTCGGGCTGCACACAGGTTGTTGAGGCAGCCGCGGACGCGCTTGCCGGGCCGTCACCCAGGCGCGCACCGTCGAACAGGCTTGCTCGGCGTCGTCGCAGAGGTCGCCGAAGAGGAATGCCCTGCCGCAGCCGGTGACCACACCAACGGCGCGCCGCTACGGTCAAGAGAGGCAGCGTTGGGCGCCGACGACGGATCGGGCGTCGGCAATTGGCGCAAGGCAGCGCACCGTGGTCGGCGTCGGAGGCGGCGCCGGTGTTTCGGTACGCCCTGGCTCCACGACGCGACGATCGGCCACTGGGTTTCCAAAGGCGCGCCAAGTGCAGGGGTGCAGCTACGCATGACGCAGCGCGAAACCCCGCCCGCTCGGCCGCGCCGACCGCTAGGAGCGCCCCGTTGCGGCCGGCGTGATGGCGAAGGCGGCATCGAGCGGCACCGTCACCGCCAGGGGATGATGCGCCAAGGGCGCCGGTCGCCGGAACGACCAGGCCGCCCGCGCCGATACCGGTCGCCGTCCGCGCCGCCGCAGCGTCCGCCGTAGCGACTCATCGCGGGTGAAGCGAGGCTGAGTGAGCTGGTCCCTTGCGGATGGCGGCAGGACAAGGCGCAGTCGCGGCCCGCCGTCGGCAGAGCGCCGCCTGCTGGGCAACGCCGGCGGTCGCGGGCAGGTCAAATCCGGCGCCGCTTCGCGAAGGTAAGTCGCCCTGCCCTGGCGCCCCATCGCAGCCCCGCCCCCCGAATCGCCGAGGCCGCGCCGGTCATTCAGGCAGTCCGGACCTTGCGCCGAGGCCACCGCCACACGCAGGATGCTGGGCCCGCGCTGCGCACCGCGCGCTGGGCTTGGTCGCCGACGCCAAGGCGCGGCAGGGACGGTCCATCGCCATGCGCTTCCCCCCCGCCCTGGGCTCTCTCGTCGAGCAGGGAATCATCGAGTCTGTGGTTCGCCCGCTGATGAGCGGCAAAGAGGCACAGGTCTACCTCGTCGTCTCTGGCGGTGAGGAGCGCGTGGCCAAGGTCTACAAGGACGCGGCGCATCGCTCGTTCAGCCGCCGCGCAGAGTACAGCGAGGGCCGCCGCACCCGCAATTCGCGCGACGCCCGCGCGATGGCCCGCGGCAGCCGCCACGGCAAGGAGCAAGAAGAGGCCGCCTGGCGCAACACCGAGGTCGAGATGATCTATCGGCTGCGCGCGGCGGGGGTCCGGGTGCCGACGCCGCATCACTTCATCGACGGCGTGCTGGTGATGGAGCTCATTCAAGGCGCCGATGGCCAGCCAGCGCCACGGCTCGCCGAGGCGACGTTGGACGCGACGCGGGCAGAGGCGATCTTCGATCGGCTGCTATGCGAGGTCACGAAGATGCTGTGCGCCGGCGTCGTGCACGGTGATCTTTCGGACTTCAACGTCCTGCTCGCGGCTGACGGGCCCGTCATCATCGATCTGCCGCAGGCTGTCGACGCGGCGCACAATCAGGGCGCTCGCCGCATTTTGCTAAGAGATATCAACAATTTGCACCGATTCTTGCGTGGCTTCGGCCCAACGACGCGGCCCATGCGCCACGGCGCCGAGCTGTGGGATCTCTATGCCCACGGCGATCTGCGTCCCGACACCGCCCTGACCGGAAACCACACACCCTCCGATCACGACGTCGACCTGCGCGCGCTGCTCTGGGAGCTGGAGCAGGACGAGCGCGATGAGCAGCGCCGACGCGCGGCCGCGACGGCTGGCTCCTAGCGCCACCCGTCGCCGAACTGTCCGACTCGGCCCGGCGACAATGTGCCGGCGACCGAGCGCACCGCCTCCCCGGGGCGAGCTGCGGCGGCGCGGCGCTGCGGCTGCCCTGCCTTGCGGGCGTCGGGGATGCTGGGCCAATCCTCGGGCACCGTGGCCCGCGCGGCGATGTAACTCCGATTGACAGTCGGACTTGCCACCCCTACGTTGCCGCCAGGGCGCGCCTTGTCGCGGGCGCGCCGACGGGGAGCCAGCCGATGCCGCAGCTTCGCATCTCGGACCTCTCGCTCGGCGTGCTTGAGCGTGGCGTCCTCGAGGTGCTCTGGGACAGCGGGCCGCTGGCGCCGCAGGCCGTGCACGAGCGCGTCGGTGCGCCACGTGGCATCTCCGTCAACACCGTGTCGTCGGCGCTCAAGCGCTTGGCGGACAAGGGTCTGCTCCTGCGCGACAAGGTCAGCCACGCCTATGTGTATCGGGCCGCGGTCGGTCGCGCCGAGCTGCAGCGCCAGCTGATCGAGAGCTTGGCGGCGCAGTTCGGCGACGCCGGGGGTGCGGGGCTCTTGGCGGCTTTCGTCGACCTGGCCGATGAGCGAGGTGAAGCGACCCTGCGACGGCTCGAACAGATGATCGCCGCCAAGCTCCAGGAGGCCGAGCGATGATCGGGCTCTTGGAGGCGCTCGGCCTCGCCTTCGTCCCGCTGGCCTTGGCGACCTGGCTTGCGGTGGCGCTTTTGGCCCCGAGCGAGGCCGGGGGTGGCGAGCCGGAGAGGCGGCTGACCGTGGCGCGGGCGTGGCTGCTTGCGCCCTTGTGGCTGCCGGCGCTGCTGCTGGCGAGCGCGATGGCGCCTGACATCGCTGCGGCGATCCTGCGTTCGGCCGACCATTGCGAGACCGTGGGGGCGGGCCACCACCACCACCTCTGCGTGGTGCACCCGCCGCACGCCGCCGAAGGGCCACTCGGCTGGTTCGTCGCGCTGGCGGTGTTGTTGCCCGTCGCCGGCCTGCTCGGCGTCGCTCTGCGCCGTGCTGGCGCCGAGTGGCGGCTCGGCAGCGCACTGATCGCGCTGAGTCGGCCGAGCGGCCTTGGCGACGACGTCCGCTTGCTCGACCGAGACGACCCAATCGCCCTGACGGTGGGTTGGTGGCGCCCGACGGTGTTGCTGAGCGACGGCCTGCTGCGGCGCCTGTCGACCCGTGGCCGCGACGTCGTGCTGGCGCATGAGCGGGCCCACGTCGCGCGCGGCGACAGCCGTATCGCCTCGCTGGAGCGTCTGGCGGCGGCGCTCTTGCCTCAGGTGGTGGCGCGCCCGCTCCTTGCCCAGATCGACCTCGCCCGTGAGCAAGCGTGCGACGCGGTCGCGGCAAGGAGCGCCGGCGGACCGTTGGCTGTGGCGACGACGTTGGCGGAGGTGCTTCGGCTCGGCGTGCGTGCGCTGCCGGTCGGCGTGTCGGTGGCCAGCAGCGCGATCGAGGCCAGGGTCGCGCATTTGCTCGATCCGGCGCCGCCGTCGTGGGCCTGGCGCCTGGGCCTCGCGGCCCTTGGCCTCGCGGTCGTCGCCGCCGGCATGGGTCCGGGCCACGCCGCGATTGAGCGCCTCGTCAACGTACTGCTGCACTGAGAGTCCTGCTGCACTGAGAGTCCTGCTGCACTGAGAGGGCGCGATGCGGTTCAGCGGTCCCGACACTCCCGGCAAAACTCCGAGGATCGGTCGTCCTTTGGGCCTCGTCCTCGGGCTGGCCTTGGCGCTGGCGCCGACCGCAGAGGCCCAGACCGCCAGCGCCACATGGACGGCCGATGACGCAGCGCGGCGCGCTTTGGCGGCCTTCGACTCGCCGGCCCGGGTGGCGGCGCGGCTGCGGGCGGCGCGGGCCGAGGTCGCGTTAGAGACGCTGTCTCCGACGCCGCCGCTCGGCGTGACCCACGAGCATGTCCCCGCCCCCAACGCGGCCGGCTACCTGCAGTCGAGCCTGAGCGTGCGGCAGACGTTTGACGTCACGGGGTGGCGACAACGGCGGCGGGCGGCGCTGCCGCACCAGGAGCAGGCGCTGCGGGCCGAGGGTGCCCAGGCGCAACTTCAGGTGGCGTCGGAGACCCGCATCGCATTCTACGACGCGCGCTACCGCCAAGAGAGGCTGTGGGTATTCGACGCCTGGCTGGCCCGCCTACAGGCTGCTGTCGCGGTGGTGGATGCGCGCCACCGTCGCGGTGACGCCGCGCGCTTCGACCTGCGTCGGGTCGAGCGCGAGCGCGACGTGGCCCGGGCGCAGCTGGCGCGCGAGGAGGCGCTCCTGGCACAGGCGTGGGCGCAGCTGCTGGCCCTGGCGCCCGCGGTCAGCCGGCCAACCTTGGTCGGCGCGCTAGCGCCGACTGAGGCCGAGTCCTCGCCGGAGCTGGCCGCACCGCTGACGGCCGCATCAGCGCTGCCGCCACGCCTCGCCGGTCTGCGACATGAGGCGGCGGCCCTCGCCACCGCGGTGCGCGCCTTCGGGAGCCCGGCCCTTCGAGGCTGGGCGGTCGAGGCGGGCTACCGATTCGCACAGGTGGGCCAGGCCACGGCGCACGGGGTGGTGCTGTCGCTGTCAGTGCCGCTCGGGCTGTGGAACACCGATCGCCCTGTGGTCGAGCGGCTGCGCGCTGAGCTGGCGCGGATCGATGACCAAATGCGCCGCGAGCAGGCCCAGGCGCTGCGCCACCGCGAAGCGACCAGGGCGCGGCTGGAGGCGGCGCTGGCGGCGCTAGGCCAGGTCCCGGCGGCCGAGGCCGATGGCGAGCCCGCGCGCCTCGGCGAGATCGCCTACCGCGGCGGCGAGGTGAGCCTGTTGGAGCTACTCGACGCCTACCGCAGCGACGCCGAGCTAACCCTCGCCCGGCTAGACCTCTCGTGGGAGGCGCGCCGCGCGGCGCTCGACCTCGACTTGGCGTGCGGCGAGGGGGTGCCGCGATGAAACAGAGGCGCCCACCCATGAGCCGGATCCTGCTCGCCGCCTGCGCCGCGCTCATCGCTTGCAGGTCTGAGCCACAAGCGGGCCACGCTCACCCACACGGCGCCGCAGCGCATGAACACGGCGCCGCGGCGCATGAACACGGCGCCGCAGCGCATGAACACGGCGCCGCAGCGCATGAACACGGCGCCGCGGCGCATGAACACGGCGCCGCAGCGCATGACCACGGCGCCGCACCGCACGACCACGCCGCCAGCGGGGCCAGCGAGGTTGTGACGCGGTGGGGCGATCGGACCCAGCTCTTCGTCGAGTTCCCACGGCTCGTCGTCGGGCAAGACAGCAAATTCGCCATCCACCTCACGGAGCTCAGCGATCACGCG
>SXNM01000382.1 GCA_005777155.1 Pseudomonadota bacterium
TCCTCGCCAAGATCGCCTCGGATTGGCGCAAGCCCGGCGGCCTGATGGTCATCCGCCCGCACGACGTGGCCGACTTCGTCCGCGAGCTCAAGGTCGGGCGCATCCCAGGCGTCGGCAGCAAGACCGAGGAGCGGCTGCACGCGCTGCAGATCCGCACCTGCGGCGACCTGCAGGCCCTGGATTTGACGGCGTTGCAGGCGCACTTCGGCAGCTGGGCCGAGCGGCTGCATGGCCTCTGCCGCGGTCAAGACGATCGGCCGGTCGTCAGCGAGTGGCAGCCGCGCCAAATCTCGGTCGAGCGGACCTTCGCCAGCGACTACCGAGACCTCGACGAGGCGATGCCTGAGCTCGAGGCCATGGTGCTCGAGCTGCAGCAGCGCGTTCGCAAGCGTGAGGCGACCGATTCAATCCGCGGCCTGTCGGTGAAGCTGCGGCTCCATGACTTCAAGACCCGCAGCGGTGACCGCACGGGCCGGATGGTGCCGGACCTGCCGGCCTTCCTCGCCGAGCTCGAACGTCTCCACGCCCAGGAGCCCAAGCCCATTCGGCTGATCGGCGTCGGTGTGCGCCTCGAAGTGCCTGACGGTGGCCCGCGGCGGCGCGGCGACCCACGGCAGCTCGGGCTGTTCGAACGTCCATAAGGTGCTGTGGGTGTCCCAACTTCGACGCCCCGTCGTGGCGATGTGTGGGGCGCTGTGTCACATTTGCGGCGGCCATGCGTCGCTGATGCGGCCGCGCCTGGCGACGGTAGAGGCAGGATCGTGACGAAGTCGAGGCTGAGATGACGACCGAGGCAGAGCTGTTTGCGGCGGTGGGGCGGCTCGCTGTGCGCCTGCTTCACAGCGAGAGGGCCGATCCGGTGCGGCCGACGTGGCCAGCGGCCGAAGTGGAAGGCGCGCTTGGGCTGAGCCTGCCGGTGCAGGGCCGCCCAGCCGAAGAGGTGCTGGAGGCGGTGGCGTCGCTGCTGGAGGCGGCGCCAGCGATGGCAGGGCCGAGCTTTTGGAATCAGCTTTTTGGTGGGCGCGACCTCGTCGCGACGGCGGCTGACATGCTCGCGGCGGTCGCCAACCACTCGCTCTACACCTACAAGGCCGCCGGGCCGCTGGTCGTAGTCGAGGAGCTGGTCCTCGGGCGCATGGCAGCGCTGGCGGGCTTCGCCGGCGGCGAGGGCACCTTCTGCCCGGGTGGGTCGGTGTCGAACCTGTGCGCCGTCGTGGTCGCGCGCGGGGAGGCCATCGCGCAGGGCCGAGAGGACGGCGTCGACGGCCGCGCCTGCCGCATGTACGTCTCAAAGGAGGCGCACTACTCGCTGCGCAAGGCGGCGATGGTGGCGGGCCTAGGCCGCAACGGCTGCCACGACATCGCTTGCGACGCCGAGGGCCGCATGGACCCGGCAGCGCTGGACGCTGCGCTGACCGCGGACCGCCTCGCTGGCCTGACGCCGGTGGTGGTGGTGGCCACGGCGGGCACTACGGTGCGCGGCGCCTTCGACCCGATCCAGGCGATCGCCGACGTCTGCACCCGCCACAGCGTCTGGCTGCACGTCGACGCCGCGTTCGGCGGGTCGATGCTGCTGTCTGCCCAGACCCGCGGCCTGCTCGCCGGTGTCGAGCGCGCCGACTCGCTGACCTGGGACGCCCACAAGGTGTTGGGCGTGCCGCTGCTCTGCTCTGCGCTGCTGCTGCGACGCCGCGGCCAGCTCGCGGCCCAACTCGGCGAGACGGCTGACTATCTGTTTCAGGCCGACGACGAAGCCCTAGACCCTGGCACGCGGGCGCTGCAGTGCGGACGCCGCGACGACGCGCTCAAGCTGTGGGCGCTCTGGCAGCACCACGGCGACGCCGGCCTCGCGGCCCGCGTCGAGGCCCTGCGGGCCCAGGCCCTCCGACTCGCCGAGTTGGCGCGCGCTCATCCGCGGCTCAAGCTCGCCGAGCCGCCGCCCTCGCTGACGGTCTGCCTTCGCACGCCTGGCGCTGACGCCGCCGCGGTCTGCGACCTGCTCGCCGCCGAGCGGCGCCACCTCATCGGCCATGGCATGATCGCGGGCGAGCGGATCGTCCGCGTGGCGATCGTCGACCATGACCACGATGACGCGGCGCTGCGAGCGCTGATCGACGACATCGACGACGCCACCTTGCGACTCGCGGGTGGCCCACCTCGGACATGGAGGCGGCAGGACCGCACGACAGGAGTGATGTCATGAGCACGAACGCGGTTGGAGGGAGGCGCGTAGGGCGCGCGGCTTTCATGTGGGTTGTCGCCTTGGCGCTGCTCGGCGGGTGCGCAGCGGAGTGGGACCCAGAGGTGGTCTTTCCGCCGAACTTCGCCAGCAGTTACCAGAAGATTCAAGACTGCAAGCCGAGCGCCCACCCCGCAGCCAAGTACGTCACCAGCTGGTTGAGCCCTGACGGAAAGGACGCCATGGCCAGCTTCGTCGCCGTGCCGGCGGGCGCGACGGAGATCATCGCCTGGCCGGTCGGCATGGTGTTGGTCAAGGCGCAGTACGACGACGCCGGCTGCAAAGAGCTCAAGTCTTACACATCGATGAAGCGGCTGCCGCCCGGGACCGCCAGCGCGGTCGGTGACTGGCGCTGGCAGTACCTCAGCGGCGACGGCGAGTGCTTCAACTGTGACGGCGGGACGGGCTGCAGCGGCTGCCACGTCAGGCCAGCTTGCAACGGGCTAGTCTGCACGCGCGGGCCGTCTTCAGGGTCCAGTCGAGGTGCGGCGTGAATGCTCCGCGAGAGTCTCGACACCGATGCTGCGATCCGGCAGGCTCTAGCCCGCGCCCAATGAACCTGGGCGGGCGGCACCGCGGCGGGCTAGGAGCGTCAACTCGGTGACCATTCAGGGGCCAGAGCGTCACGACCAGAGGCCTTCGGCCGTTCTGCCGCGGCGTTCGATTCGCCAAATCGGCCGCCAAGTCATGATTTTGCTGGTTGTTCTGGCCCTGACGCTGCTCGCCGGCGAGCTGGGGTTGCGCCTGCTGTGGACCAACCCGTACTACGGCGAGGCGGCGGAGATTGCCCACGTCGTGCGGATCTCGCACGGCAACTCCGACCAGATCATTCGCCGTGACGCGATCGATCCGGCGCTGGCGCCGGTCCGGTTTCGCACCAGCGACCGCGGCTATATCCAGCCTGCTCGCCGGTTCCACAAGCCAGACTGGACGATCGCGTTCGTCGGCGGCTCGACCACCGAGTGCATGGCGGTCGAGGAGTCGGCGCGTTTTCCCGCCCTGGTCTCGCAGCTGCTCGAGGCCAAGGGCAAGCGCGTCAACGTCCTGAACTCCGGCAAGTCGGGAAACTCGATCCACGACGCGCTGCGCAACCTCGTCGACCACATCTTTGACGATGAGCCGGACGTCGTGGTCGTCATGCACGTGGCGAATGACGTTGGCTTCTTGGCGGCCCTTGGCTCGTACAGGCGGCAGACCGCGGCGCACAGCGGCGCCCGGCTCGGCTTGCGCTGGGTGCTGCAGGAGCTGTCGGCCCACCTGAGCCTGGTCGGCCTCGCGCGACGCAGCGCCACCTCGGTCGCGCTCGACGCGCGCTGGGACCACCTCACCGAGCGCGGGCGGCTCCAGGTCAAGGACCCTGGTCCGTACGTCGCGCGCCTGCGGGCCACGACGCAGGTGATCCGGGCTTTTGGCGCCGTTCCCGTGCTGATGACCGAGCCGTTGGCGTCGGCTGGCGGCGTGTTGAGCCCGGCCTGGGCGGACCTCGACGCCCACGAGCGCTTCAACGGGCTGGTGCGCAAGGTGGCCGCCGAGGAGGGCGCGGTCCTCATCGACCTCGCGGCCGAGATCGCCAAGCTGCCGAGTTGGAACGAGCCAATGAGGCTCTTCTACGACGGAATGCACGTCACCGACGCCGGCTCGCGGGCCTATGCGCAGATCATCGCCAGCCAGCTGGATGGTCTGTCGGATCGCGTCGGCGCGGCGCGACGTTCGCGGACCGTCGACGGTCCCTCGCGCTAACCATCGCGCTTCGCTGCGATCTGCGCGGTCGGCGCGCGCGCCAGCACCTTCGCCTGGAGCAGACGGCCCGGCAGGCGCCCGCCGCCGGGTAGCTGTCGCCGGCCATCGGCGTCGCGCGGGCACGGCACATCGCTTGGCCACCGCTGCCAGAGCCTGTATGCTCCCCAGCCGCGACGCCAGCCCGCGCGCCGCGCCGGAGATCGCCCCCATGCGCACGATTCCATTGTCGGTCTGTATCCTCCTGCTCTCGACGCTGCTCGGCTGCGGCCAAGACGACAAAGCGCCGGCCGGCGACGCGGCTGTCGGCGACAGCGGCGCTGGCGGGGACAGCGGCGCCGACACGACGACGGATGGCGGGGCGGACGCTACCGGCGGCCTGCCTGCGGTCGATCCGAACCCAGACTGCGACCCCCTGCAGCCGGGCTGGTGCAGCCTGCCCTGGCCTAGCAACAAGTACCTCGTGGCCGACGACAAGCTGCCGAACGGCGTCCGGCTGGCCTTCGGACCGAAGTCGCTGCCGAAGAACTACGTCGGAGTGCACCTCGATCCGGCCCGCTTCGGCCGCTACGATGGCTACTCGATCGGCACCGCGATCGTCGTCCAGTTCCCCGGCGTCGACATCGCGGGCATGGCGGACGAGGACAACCTCGGCGCCTCGGTGCAGCCAGACGCCAAGATCGCGCTGCTCGACCTCGGGCCGGCCAAGGGGCCACTGGCGCCCAAGCCCACGCTGGTGCCCTATTGGGTCGAGCTCGACAGCCACGGCTTTACCGAGGACCAGCAGAGCCTGCTGATCCGGCCGGGCGTCATCTTCAAAGAGGGGCATCGCTACGCCGTGGCGATTCGCGGCCTGAAGGACAAGGCTGGCAAGCCGTTCGTCGCCAGCCCGGCCTTCAGCGCGCTGCGCGACGACAAGACCGCTGGCACCTTCTTGGCGCCGCGCAAGGCCCGCTTCGACGAGGTCTTCGGCGCCATCACCGCCGCTGGGTGGAAGCGCGACGAGCTGCTGCTGGCCTGGGACTTCGTCACCGCCAGCGACGCCACGCTGCACGGCGATCTGCTGCATGTGCGCGACAAAGCCTTCGAGGTCGCGGGCAGCCTGGGCGCCGACGTGACGGTGACGGCGATCGAGACCTTCACCAAGGAGCAGGACCCGCACATGGCGCTGTGGGTGTCGGGCGAGATGACCGTGCCCGACTTCACGGAGTCGTTCGAGGTCGGTTCGCGGCTTGGCGCCGAGCAGGAGAAGGGCAAGTTCGGCCTACGACTGCGCCGTGGCGCCGACGGCAAGCCGATGGCGCAGGGCACGCGCAAGGCCAAGTGGTGGGCCGTGGTGCCTCATACGGCGTTGGACGGGACGCCGCACGGCATCGTCCAGTATGGACACGGCTTGCTCGGCCTCGGCGACCAGGTCAAGGGCTCGTTCAATCGCAAGATCGCTTTTGACGGCAAGCTCATCTTCTTCGCCTGCAACTGGACCGGCATGTCGGAGCCCGAGGAGGCGCCGATCTCCCAGATGATCCTTGATTTCAGCGACTTCTACATGATCCCGGAGGGCCTGCATCAGGGCATGGCGGAGGCGCTGCTGCTCGGCCGAGCGATGCGTGAGCGCTTCAGCGGCTTGGCTCAGATCAAGGCGCGTGGCGTGGTGGTCGACAAGGCGCGCTTTTACTACTCGGGCATCAGCCAGGGCGGCATCTACGGCGGCACCTACATGGCGCTGAGCCAGGACGTGACCCGCGGCCACCTCGGCGTGCCGGGCGTGAATTACTCCCTGCTGCTGCACCGCTCGGTCGACTTCGCGCCCTTCCTCGCCATCATGTCTGTGGCCTACCCGAGCGCCTTGGACCGCCAGCTGGTGCTGATGGCCATCCAGCTGCTATGGGACCCGGTTGACCCGCAGAGCCACTACGCCCACATGGCGCAAAACCCGTACAAGGGCACGCCGAAGCACGAGGTGCTGCTGGCCTCGGCCAAGGGCGACTGGCAGGTCGCGCTGAAGACCAACGAGGTGCTGGCGCGCTCGGGCCTGGGCGTCGCGTTGATGAAGGATTACGGCAAGAAGGTGTGGGGCGTCGATGAGAAAGCCTACCCGCACAAGGGCTCGGCGCTGGTGAACTACGACTTCGGCAACCCCTGGCCCAAGCCCGGCAACGTGCCGGACGAGACGGTGACCCCTGGCAAGACCTGCGGCCCTGGCAAGGTCTGCCTCGGCAGCGCGCTCTGCGGCAAGGACGCCAGCGGCGACGCCTGCGACGTCAAGGATCCGCACGGCAAGCCGCGCCGGCTCGACAACCACAACGACCAGATGCTCCACTTCTTCGCGACGGGCGAGGTCAAGGACGTCTGCGGCGGCGACGCCTGCACCCCGCAGTAGCCGAGGCGCCGCGAAGCGCACTGGCAGCCGACTTGTCGAGAGCGCCTGCCCCCGCGGCCAACCGCGCCGTGACGCATCCGCTGTCGGTGGCGCCGATGATGGACCGCACCGATCGGCACTTTCGGGTGCTGGCGCGGGCGCTGTCGCGGCGGGTGTTGCTCTACAGCGAGATGATCCACGCCCAGGCGGTGATTCGCGGCAACCGCGCCCAGCTCCTCGACTTCGACCCGATGGAGCGGCCGCTGGTGCTACAGCTCGGCGGCGACGACCCCGAGCAGCTGGCTGAGGCCGCCCGTATCGGCGCTGACTTCGGCTACGA
>SXNM01000383.1 GCA_005777155.1 Pseudomonadota bacterium
CGGCAGGCTCAGCAGCGGGGGCGGCGGGCTCAGCAGCCTTGTCGCCCTCAGCGGCCTTGTCGCCCTCGGCCGGCTTCTCACCGGTCGGCAGCGCCGCCGATGGCGTCGCCGCCTTCGGGATTGCGTCACCGTCGACCGACGACGAATCCGATGCCATGCGCGCCAGCGCGATCGACAACACCATGAACAACACAGCGGCGGTCGTGGTCATGCGCGTCAGGACGTCCGAGGCGCCGCGACCACCAAAGACCGATCCGGTCGAGCTGCCGCCGAAGGCGGCGCCCATGCTGTCGCCGCGGCCCGGCTGCAGCAGCACCACGACGATGAGGAAGAGACAGACGATGACGTAGAGCAACACAGCGAGAGAGTAGAGCACGAGCAGTCTCCTGCCCCGACGTGCGGGGCGATGTCCGGCGCTAGCCGCCGGCGCGGGCGCGGCAGATCGCCGCGAAGTCTTCAGCGTCCAAACTGGCGCCACCGACCAAGGCCCCGTCGATGTCCGGCTGTTGGAGCAGGCCAGCGGCGTTGTCACCCTTGACGCTGCCACCGTACTGAATACGCACGGCGCTGGCGAACGCCTGACCGTGGCTGCCAGCGACGTGCTGCCGAATGTACGCGTGGGCCTCTTGGGCCTGCGCCGGCGTCGCCACCTTGCCGGTGCCGATAGCCCACACCGGCTCGTCCGCCAGCACCAAGCTGGCGAGCGCGGGCGCCGTCAGCTGCTGCAGCGCGGTGTCGAGCTGGCGCGCCAACACCTCGAAAGTGCGCCCGGCTTCGCGCTCCTGCAGCGTCTCGCCGATGCAGAGCACTGGCCGTAGCCCGGCGTTGAGGGCGACACGCAGCTTCTCGGCGACCGCGGCGTCGTTGTCGCCAAAGACCTGGCGTCGCTCCGAGTGGCCGACCAGCACCCACTGGGCGCCGACCGAGGTCAGCATCGACGCGGAGACCGCGCTGGTAAAGGCGCCCTTCGGCGCCGGGTGCAGGTCCTGGGCGCCGACGGCGACGCGGCTCTCGCGCAGGCGCTCCGCGACCGGGTGCAGAAGCGGAAAGGGCGGAAACACCACCACCTCGACGCTGCGCAGGGCGCCGGTGCGGTTACGCACCTCCGACGCCAGCTGGCACGCCGTCGCCAGGTCGGTGTGCATCTTCCAGTTGCCGCCGATGATCGGCGTGCGTGGGTTGGCGGAGCCGCCGAGGGTGCGCGCCATGGCCTACCTCCGCCCGCCGCGCAGCGCGACCAAGCCTGGCAGCACGTGGCCGCCGAGGAATTCCAGGCTGGCGCCGCCACCGGTCGAGATGTGCGAAATCATGGAGGTCACGCCGGCCTTGCGCGCCGCCGCCGCGGAGTCGCCGCCGCCGATGACCGAGGTCGCCGGCGACCGGGCCAGGGCCCGCGCCACGGCCAAGGTGCCGGCAGCGAAGGGCTCCTTCTCGAAGAGGCCCATCGGCCCGTTCCAGAACACCGTCCGCGGCGCGCGCCAGCCGTCGCCGAGCGAGCCGTCAAGGACCGACTCGAAGAGCGCGCAGGTCTTGGGGCCGATGTCGAGCACCATCTGACCTTCGCCGACCGCGCCTGCATCGACGACCGCAGTCAGGGCGTCTACCTCCGGGGCGCCGGCGACGACGTGATCGACGGGCAGCCACACCCGGATCTTGCGCTCCTGAGCCCGGCTGAGCAGGTGGCGCGCCAGCTGCGCCTTGTCCTCCTCGACCAGCGACCGGCCCATCGGCTGGCCCTGGGCGGCGAGGACGGTGTTGGCCATGGCGCCGCCGATGATGAGGCCATCGACGGTCGAGAGCAGCTTCTCGATGACCTCGATCTTGTCGCTGATCTTTGCGCCGCCGAGGATCGCGACGTAGGGCGCCTCAGCGCCGCCAGTCAGCTTCGACAAGAAGGCGACTTCGCGCTCGACCAGCAGGCCGGCGGCGCGGTCGGGGATGATCTTCGGCAGCGCCGAGACCGAGGCGTGCTCGCGGTGCATCGCGCCAAAGGCGTCGCAGACGAAGACGTCACACAGATCCGCAAGCTTGCGTGCGAAATCCTCGCTATTGGCGTCCTCGCCAGCGTGAAAGCGCAGGTTCTCCAGCATCACGATCTGGCCGGGCCGCTGGTTGGCGACCAAGTGCTCGGCGGCGTCGCCGATGCAGTCGTCGGGCAGCAGCACCTCTTGCCCGAGCAGCTCGGCGAGACGGCCGGCGACGGGTTCGAGGCTGTACTTCGGCTCCGGCTTGCCCTTGGGCCGCCCGAGGTGGCTGCACAGCACGACGCGACCGCCGGCCTCCTGGATGCGGCGAATCGTCGGCAGCGCCGCGGTGATGCGGCTGTCATCGGCGACCGTGCCATCCTCGGCCAGCGGCACGTTGAAGTCGACCCGCACCAGCACGCGCTTGTTGGCGAGCTGCAGCTCGTCCAAGCCGCGGATGTTCCAACCCTCGAGCGTCGACGCAAACGCCATCTCAGGCTCCACCAGAGTCGGCCCTCACGCACACGGCGCGGGCGCGGGTTGCTTCCTCGGCGCTAGGCCGCCGCCTGACGCGCAAGCTTGCACAGCAGGTCGTACAGACGCGAGGCGTAGCCCCACTCGTTGTCGTACCACGCAACGACATGCACCAAGCGATCGCCCGGGATGCTGGTCAGGGCGGCGTCGATGATCGAGCCCGTGGCGTCGCCGATGAGGTCGCCCGAGACCACCGGATCGTGCTCGATCCGCATGACACCGGCCGGGAGGCTCGCCGCCGCGCCCGCCAGGGCCTGCTGCACCGCCGCCAGCGTGACCGGTCGTTCGGTGCGCACCACAAGATCGACCAAGCTGACGTCCGGCGTCGGCACCCGCAGCGCCGCGCCCGTGAGCTTGCCCTGCAGCGCCGGTACCACGAGGCCGATCGCGTCGGCCGCGCCGGTCGAGGTCGGGACGATGTTCTCGGCGGCGTGTCGGCCTCGACGAGCGTCCTTGGCGTGCGGCACGTCGACCAACGACTGGTCGTTGGTGTAGGAGTGGACGGTCGTCATCCAGCCCGACTCGATGCCAAAGGCGTGGTTGAGCGTCATGGCGACCGGCGCGAGGCAGGTCGTGGTGCAAGACGCCGCCGAAATGACCTTGTGGTCGGCGGTGATGGCCTCGTCGTTGATGCCCGAGACCACCGTGATGTCCGGCGGATCCTTGGACTCGCCCGGCGCCGAGAGCACGACCCGCCCAGCGCCAGCGGCCAGGTGCAGGGCCGCTTGGCTGCGGGTGCGGAAGCGGCCGGTGCACTCCACCAGGATGTCGACGCCCAGCTCGCCCCAGGGCAGGGTGGTCGGATCCTTGGCTGCCAACGACTGCACGCGCATCGCGCCGACCTGCAGCGCGCCGTCGACGACGTGCACCGGCACCTCGAAGCGGCCGTGCACCGAGTCGTAGCGCAGCATGTAGGCCAGCGACTCCAGCGGCACCAGGTCGTTGACGGCCACCCACTCGAAGGGGCAGCTCGGGTCACGGACGGCGATGCGCGCCAGCGCGCGACCAATGCGCCCGAAACCGTTGATGGCGACCCGCGGCATCCGGCTCGACATGGATCCTCCAGGGGCTTCAGGGCTTAGCGACGGCGGTAGAGGCCCTTCGGGGTCGGGCACTTACGCGCAACTCCGCATGAGGCCGTTGGAATTCAATCCGACCCCTGGCTCACTCGGGCCAGGTCCCGCGCGCGTCGCCCGAGCGAACTGGCGCTGGGCGCGAGGGCGGCGGAATCTAGGGGCAACGCCGCGCCAAGTCAACGCCTTGCTGCGTCGTCGCGTGGGTCCGCAGCGCAGCGCCGCTCGCAGGGTTTCGCCGCCGGCTTGGCCGCCCGCAGCGCGCGTCGGCGTCGGTGTGCGGGAGCGCGCCCCTGGTCGCGTGGCGGCGACGGTCAGCGGCAGAGCGCTTCAAGCAGCGCGGCCTGTTGGGCAGCCATGTGCGCCAGCTGGCGCAAGAGCATGGCGAACACGACGAGGAGCAGCGAGAGGCCGA
The DNA here is from genome assembly GCA_005777155.1 of Pseudomonadota bacterium. Lineage (GTDB taxonomy): Bacteria > Myxococcota_A > UBA9042 > UBA9042 > UBA9042 > SXNM01. The sequence continues at coordinate 3,987 of SXNM01000383.1, forward strand.
GGCCCACCGCCGCGCCGATGAGCGCCGCAGCGCCGATCAAGAGCGACGGGGTGGTGGCGATCAGCGTGGCGACGAGCGTCACCACAGCGATAGCGAGGCTGACGCTGCCGAGCACGCCGGCGCCGACCTCTAGCACCCTCGCCCAGGTGTCGAGCGCGTGCAGCCGGCGCCGCTGGTCTCCGATCATCGCCGTCAGGCGCTCTTCGCTGAGGGGCAGCGTCGCATGCACCGCCTGGCCGCTGACGGCCAGCGCTGGGTGCGAAGTCGCGGCTGGTCGCGCCGCCGCGCCGCCGGCGAGGGCCATCAGCGGCGGAGGTGGCTGGGCTGCGGCGAGCGCCGGTCGGGCTGCCAGCGCGTTGGCGGGCCGGGGTGGCTTACGCTCGAGCCGGCCGCGCAGGCGCTCCGACGTGGGGGCCGATATCGGCTGGGGCCCGGCGTCGTCGCCGCTGTGAAAGGTCTGGATGACGTCGGAGTTCTCGTGACCGGCACCGACATCGCGGTGGTCGCTGTCGGAGCGCGGTCGCACCGGATCCATGACGCCGGGCCGCAGCGTCCGTGGGTGGGTGGGCGCGGCGCCGTCACCCTCTAGGCCAAAGAGCGTCGGTCGGCGACCGGCCGGGGCGGGCGAGCGGCGCGCGGCGTCTGACTCCTGCGCTCGCGCTGAGCCCGACGGCCCGAGGAGGGTGCCGGGATCTGCCATCGCCGGCATCGCGAACCGGGTGTTCGTCGACGTACCCTCCAGCGGCTCCTCCTCTTCGCCAAAGTCACCGAGGTTGTGATCTTCATCGTCGTCGAAGGATGGTAGGCCCGGCAGCGCCGGCGGCAGGTCGTATCCGGGGTAGGGCGCGTCGACTGACCCACCCTGGGACGCAGAGGCGGGACCTGGGCGAGGCGGGCGGCTCGTCATTTCCGTGTGCCTGGCGTGGGCGCCGCCGGTCGCGGCGTCACCGGCGCGTTGCCGCCGCACCCGGACTGGACCGAGCTCATCGCCTGCGTCAGGACCTCCTTCGCCGCGGCGGGCAGCGCGCCCTTCTGGATGATGAAGGACAACGACTCAGCGCGCTTGGCAGCGGCGCAGGCGTCGCGGGGGCGCTCGCGATCGACCTCGTGGCCGTGCGCCAAGATAGGCCCGAGCAGCGCGTTGCCCGGCAGTCGCGATCGCGCCCACTTGAAAAGGTCGGCCGGCGCCGCGCCGTAGGCGAGCTGGTTCGCGTCGACCGTACCGTCCGCGGCCTTAGGCCCGCGCTCGCCGCCCTGCACGTCGAGCGCCAAGGCGTAGGCCAGCGCCATGGCCTCCGGTGGGGTCAGATCGGCGATCTTTAGCGTGGCGCGGGCCTTCTCGTCCTGGTCGATGAGGCCGTGCCGGCGACCGATGGTCAGCCAGGCGACCTCGAGGTTGCTTTCGTCAGAGAGGCGGCGCATCAAGAGCGACGCGTTGAGGGCGGCGATGGCGAGATCGCCGGTGGCGTCGCGCTTGAAGCTCTCATGCAGCAACACCTCGTCGAGGCGCGCGCCGCGGGCCAGGGCCTGTACCGTCGGGTCCTGCAGATAGCCCTTGAAGAAGGGCGCGCGAAGCGTGAAGGCCACCGTCTCGCGCATCGAGCTCGAGCCCTTTGACGCCTTGCGTATGCCTTGGTCTTCAGACGCGAAGTCGGGCTCGGCGGCCGGCGGCGGTAGGTTCAGCGCTGCACCAACCGACCGGCGCTGCGCGGCTGGGCACAGACCACCTTGGTTCGCAACGGCCGCGATCGCAGCCTCAGCCGCCGCCACACGCACCGACTCGCTGCGGCCATCCCGTGCACTCTTTTGCACCGCCACGTACGCCGCAGAGGCCGCCTTGCACTTGACGCCAGCCAGCGTCGCCTGGACGAGCGCCAGGGCCAAGGCCGGGGCCTGTTTGTCCGTCGCCTTGCTCGCCGCCAGCTCCAGCAGCTCGAGCGCGCCCGCCCCCTCGATGGTCCCTGCGCGCACCCGCAGCGCCTTGGCGTCGGCGCCGTCGTGGAGCCCGCGCGCCCAGCCGAGCAGCAGCGCCTCGCGGGCGCTGAGGTCCGCTGAGGGCATGCGCTTGCCGAGCATGGCCCCCGAGGCGCCGAGCGCGTGGCGCGCCCGCAGCGCCCGCACCATCTGGTCGACCAGCTCGGTGCGCTTGACGCCGGCGGCGCCGACCGCGTCGACGATCGCCAGCGCCCGGTCCAGCGGCATGCGCTCGTCGAGGGCGCGCTCGCGGGCCAGCAGCCCAAGTGCACCCTGCTGCTGCACCTCGCGCACCAGCGGGTGGTCTCCGTAGGCGGATGCCCAAGCGACGGCGACGTGGGGCGGCGCTTTGGCCGATGCATGCGCCGAGTCCGGCGCGGTCAGCGTGAGGCCCGCGACCAGCATCGAAACGAACGCTGTCCGACGAGCGGTCCATCGGACGAGAGGGGCAACACGTCGCAGCGCCGCGAGGAGAGTCCGCGAAGGTCCGGCGGCCGGCGTAGTAGATGGCATCGACGATCGCTGGCTGGCCAACATCATGAACCCTCCCAACGCCGATGGAGCTTAGACGGCCACGTCGACGGGTGCAACGCACAAGAGCCGCTCCCACTCCGAGGCCGTGGGCGCCGATCTGAGATCGGATTTGGCTCTGGAGCGCCGGAAAATGCGCGCTTTCGAGCCTGGGGTTGGCGAGGCCCCGACACAGGCGGCGGCAGCGGCGGTCTGGCATTGTAGGTCGAGCCACTGGCGGGCGCGTGTGCCCTTCGGCGCCTAGACAAGCGCGGGCGACTCCAGGATGCTGCCGGCGACGCTGTCGCCCCCAGCCCTCCTCGAGCGCAGGCGCCCGGCGGCGTGACCGGGAGGGAGCCGATCGCCAACGCAGCCCCAGCAGGCGGCCCGAGCGCCGTCGTCCCTGACGCAGGCCCGGCGCGCGCCGCCGCGCCGCGTTCGGGGCACCAGCTCCCTGACGTGCTCGATCGACGCTTCGTCGTCGTCTCGGGCAAGGGCGGCGTCGGCAAGTCGACGCTCGCCGCCGCGATCGGCTGGGCCGCCGCCAGCTGTGGCCGCCGCACTTGCATCGTTCAGCTCAACACCCGCGACGCCATGGGGCCGATCTTCCTCGGCAGAGACGCCGTCGGCTATGAGCCTGTGCGCCTCGACCCCAGACTGCCGCTGTGGTCTGTCGACCTGCGGCCGGAGCCGGCGCTGCGTGAATACGGACTGATGAAGCTGCGCTTCGCGGCGCTGCATAAGCTCGTGTTCGAAAACGAGGTGATGCGGCGTCTCCTCCGCATGGTGCCGGGGATGACCGAGACGCTGTTGCTCGGCAAGGCGTGGTTCATGGAGGCGGCGGAGCAAGACGCCTCAGGCCGGCGGCGCTGGGACGTGCTGGTGGTCGATGCGCCCTCGACGGGTCATGGAATCAGCCTGCTGCGCCTGCCCGAGACGCTGCTGAAGGTGATCTCAGTCGGGCCGATGGCCGATGACGCCCGCCAGATGCAGGCGCTGCTGGTCGACCCGACTCGCACAGCGCTTCACATCGCGACCTTGCCGGCGGAGCTGCCCGTCAACGAGGCGCTGGACCTGGCCGGCGAGGCGATCGGCTCCATCGGCCTACCGAGCGGCTGGATGATCGCCAACCAGGTGTTGCCGGGGCTCGCCGATGGCGCCGACTGCGAGGCGCTGGTCGCCGCCGTCGCCACTAGCGATGACGCGCTGCTCCGCCACAGCCTCGACAACGCCCAGGCCATGCTGCGTTGGCGCGAACAGCAGCAGACCCAGCTCCGGCGGCTGCGGCAGGCGTCGCCCTTGCCAGTCGTCGAGGTCCCGCATCAGCTGGGGCCGATTCACGTCGCCGCCGTGCGCGCGCTGGCCGAGCAGCTGTGCGAAGCCCCATCGGCTCAGCTCGCAGGCGGGGCGCTCGCCCGAGGTGTGGTGGGCGTGAGTGCCCCGGCGGCGAGCTCACCGTGACCGAGCCGAATTGGGCGGTTGCCCCGGCGTGGCGGGTCTTGGCGCTCTTGCTCCTGGTCTGGCCGGCGTTCGCCATGGCCTGGCCGTGGGCCCGCAGCGACAAGCCCACTGGAGGCCCCATGAAGACGATGCCCGTCGCCGCAGCCGCGCGGCCTGATCCGCTCAAGGGCCCGCGGCTCGCGCCCGCCCACATCGACGAGGCCGGTGCGGCGGTCGCCAGGGCGCTGCTGGCGGCGCTGCAGGGCGGCCCGAGCGCCGGCGACCTGCATGGCCTGGCGCTCGTCTCGGTGCGCGCCGCGCTCGGCGGATCTGTCCAGCATTGGCGGCTCGGCAACGGCCTCGAGATCATCCTCGCCCCTGACGCTGGCGCCAACATCATCGCCTACCACACCTGGGTAAAGGTCGGATCGGCGCATGAGGAGGAGGGTCGCACCGGACTCGCCCACCTCCTTGAGCATCTGATGTTCAAGGCGAGCAAAAACTTCCGTGCCGGCGCCTTCGATCGGGAGTTGGAGCGTCTCGGCGCGAGCCCCAACGCCGCGACCTGGCTCGACTGGACGATGTATCACGAGACGGTCCCGGCAGAGGGTCTGGAGCGCGTTGTCGCCCTCGAGAGCGACCGACTGACCGGGCTCAAGCTGAGCGAGGCGGCGTTTCGCAGTGAGCTGCAGGTCGTGCGCGCCGAGCGGCGGGAGGTCGTGGACACCGATCCCGAGGGCCGGCTCGAGGAGGCGTTCGCCGAGGCCGTGTTTGGCGCCGGTGTCGGCTACGGGCACGCCACCGTGGGCCGCGCTCCCGACCTCGAGGCCCTGACCTTGCAAGATGTGCTCGCCTTCTATCGCCGCCACTACGCTCCCGCCGCCACGGTCTTGGTGCTGGCCGGCGCGGTCGATCCGAGCCGTGACTTGCCTCGCCTGTGCCGCGCCTACGGGCCGCTGCAGGGCGATTCAGCCGAGAGAGCCGCCGTCGCCGCTGTCCGCGCCCGCCCGGCCGCTGCGCCCCTCACCGGCGACCGCAAGCTGGAGGTGCGACTCGATGCCGGGGCCGATCGCCTCTTTGTCGGCTGGCAAGCGCTGCCCGGCGACCACGTCGACCAGCCACTGCTGGTGCTGTGGAGCGAGTGCGTGGGCAACGCCGCCGCCGCCCGCCTGGAGCGAGCGCTGGTCGACGACGCCCGGCTCGCGGTCGACGTCGATGTGGCGGTGCCGGCGCTGGCCCGCGGCGGGGTCTTGGAGCTGCGCATCGGGCTGAGGCCGGGCGTCCGCGCCGAGGTGGCGCTGCAGCGCCTCGATCGCGAGCTCGAGGCCCTGCGCGGCAAGCAGCCCCTGACCGACGCCGAGCTCGACGCCGCCCGCAACCGTCTGCGCGCTAGCCGCCTGCAGGGGCTCGTCACCGCCGATGGCCGGGCCGAGGCGCTCGGCCACGACGCCGCCGCTTTCGGCGAGCCCACCGTCGGAGAAGCGTGGTGGCGCCGCCTGGAGTCTGCGACCCGCGCCGACGTCGAGCGCGTCGCCCAGGGCGTCTTGGCGGGGCCGCGCGTGGTCCTTGTCGGCAGGGCGCGCGCCGGGCGTGGTCGTGGGCAGGGCGCTGAGCCGAGGCCTGCCCAGTGATTGGCCGCGGGTCCCAGCAGGCCGGCGGCGCTGGCAGCGGCGGTCGGCGTGGTTGGGCGCGGCAGATCGGCGCGCTCGGCCTCGGCGCGGCGATGGCGTTTGTAGCGGCGCCGCGCGATGGGCGTGCGCAAGGAGCGGCGATGGCACAGCAGAGCTCGGCCCAGATCTTGGTCGAGGAGCGGGCGTTTCCGCCGCTCGTGCAGCTGTCGGTTCAGCTGCCCACTGGCGCGCTGCAGGATCCCGAGGACCAGGGAGGCCGCGCCAGCCTGTGCTGGGACGCCGCCGCGCGCGCCGCCGGTGGCCGCGATCGCAAGGCCTTCGCGAGCGCCATCGACTCCCTCGGCGCCAGGCTCAGCGTCGACGTCGGGCAGACCTCGACGCGGCTCGTCATCTCAGGCCTCGTGGAGCACGCCGACGCGATGGCGGCGCTGTTGGCAGACGTGGTTTTTCGTCCAGGGTTCGCGGTCGCCGACGTCGATGAGGCCCGCGCGCTGCGCCTCGCCGCCCTCGAAGACCGCGAAGATGACGACGCCGCGCTGGCCGCTGACGGCGTGGTCCGCTACGCGCTGCGCGGCAGCCCGCTCGGCCGGCCTGTCGATGGCACCGCCAGCTCGGTATCAGGGCTCGACGTGGCGGCTTGCAAATCTGCCCACCGAAAGGCGATCTCCGATGTCGGAGCGTGGCTTGGCGTCGCCGGTGCGCTGCCGACCAGCGACGCGCAGGCGCTCTGCCGCAAGCACTTCGCGCCCCTGCTGCTGCGGCCGCCACAGCGCGCCAAGATGCCCACGGCGCCCGCAGGCGATGGCCGTCGCTTGCTCCTCATCGATCACCCCGGTCAACCCTCGGCGCAGGTGGCCCTGGCCCTGCGCGCGCCCGGCGCCCGCGACCCGCTCGGCACGGCGCTAGTGGTGGCCGACTCGATCGTCGGCGGCGCTTTCACGTCCCGCCTCTCACAGCAGGTGCGCGAGCTGCGCGGCTGGACGTACTCCATCCAGTCGCAGTGGCTTGCCGGTCCCGACGACGGCCTGTGGCTGCTGAGCTGGGCTCCACGCAACGCGGTGACCGCCCGCAGCATCGACCTCGTCCTGCGCCAGCTCGAGCTTGCCGCCGCCGACGGCCCGACCGCCGCGGAGGTCGCCTTTGCCCGTGAGCACCTGCGCGGCAGCCAACGCCTCGCCCTCGAGACCGCCTACGCTCGCCTCGGGGCCCGCCTCGGGGCGCTTTTGCTCGGCCTGCCGGCGGACTGGGTGCAGGGCTTTGAGGCCAGACTCGAGCGCGTCGACAAGCGGGCCACCGCCGCCGCGATGGGGCAGACCTTCGCCGCCCGCGACGTCGCCGTGGTGGTGGTCGGCGACGCCGAGAAGCTGCGCCCGACGCTGGATAAGCTCGCATCAGGCTTCGAGATCGAGGTCCTGCGCGAGGGCCAAACACCGGAGGCGACCGCGCTGCCGGGTCGCAAGTCAGGTAAGACGTTGGCGCGGCCGCAGCCACCGAACCCGCCACCTGACGACACCGAAGATCACGGACCAGAGTTCGACGAGGGCGGCGAGCAGCTAGAGCCGCCTGCGACTGAGACGCCGACCGCTGACGACGAGGCCATAGACGTCGATGAGGGAGCCGGGCCCGACGACGACGGCGCTGACACTGGCGACAGCGACAGCGGCAGCGAAGGCGCAGGGGCCAGCGACGACGACGCTGACGGCGGGGGCGGTCGTGCGAGCGCGACACCCGACCGCGGAGCCGGCAGACGCGGCGAGAGCGCCACCCCACCCGAGCCGCCCGCCGCCGCTGCGCCCGCCACCAGCGCGCCCGCCGCCAGAGACAGGCCAGTCGCTGGGAAGCCACCCGTCGCCGGCAACGCCAAGTCTGCTCCAAGGGCGGCCGCCGCCGGCAAAGCCACGACCGCGACACCGGCGCCGCCGACGACCAAGGCGTCTGCGGCGGGCAGGCCTGTCATCGAAAAGGCCAAAGGCGGACCATCGACAGATCCGTCGAGCAAGCACCGATGACAGACGCCCTGGTCCGCAAGGCCGACGCCTACGCCTCGCTCGCCCACCTCGGCCAGTGGCGGGTCGAGGCGCTCGGTCCTGCCTGTGGCGTCGGCTACATCGAGCATCCGCGCGCGGTGGCTCGCATCCTCCTCACGATGCACCCAGATCCCGCCCTCCACACCAGCCTCGTCCAGCAGATCGCGTTGCTGCACCGCACGCTGTGGCGCGGCAACGCCGACCCTGATCAGCTCGAGCTCGTGTTCGGGCGCGAGGTGGCCGCCGCGGTGCGTCTGCTCTCGCCCTGGCTGCGTGCGCGGCCCGCCACGCACAAAGACGAGGACACCTACTGGCCGCGACTGCCGCGGGCGCCGCGCGTGATACGCGCCGTGGTCGGTGCCGCTTGGCTCGACGACCTCGACGCCGCCAGCCGCTGGCCCCAGGCCTTCGATAACGCAGCGCTCCACGCCGAGGTGGAGGCGCGCGTCTTGCCGCTGCTGCGCGACGATCCCTGGCTCTCCATGATGCTCGAGGCCAGCCTCGACGCCGCGGCCGATCTCGGCGCCGGCGACGATGCGCATGCCGAGGCGCCCTATGGCGCCGACGACGATTGAAGCGCCAACGCTAGCAGCCGGACGCCGAGTCGACTGACGCCGTCGCCGTCGCCGCTCAAGGTCGCAGCGTCGCGCAGGCCGACGTCTACAAAGCCCAGCGCCAGGGCCGCCTCACGCAGCTCGCCCTGCGCCAGCGCCAGCGCCGCGGCGCCAAGTTGCGCCGCCTCGACCGTCACGGCGTAGTGGCGGTGGGTCAGCACGTGCTCCAGGCTGCCCACCGGAGCGATCCGCGCCCCCAGCCGCAGCAGCAGCGCCCGCAGCGGCGCGAGCCCCGGTTCAAGACGCGCCTCACCCTCCGCCATCGGTGGCTGCCAGAGCCCCGCCCACCGGCCTCGCGACGGTCGCTGTAGCAACCACACCTCGTCATGGCCCTCCGCGTCGCGCGCCAGCACCACGAGGGCCTCGGCCTGGACCGCGCTCGGCGGCCTCCGAGGCGCCTTTCGCGGCAGCGTCTCTGCGACGCCGAGGGCCTCGGCGCGGCAGCTGGCGCGCACAGGGCAGCCGGCACAGGCGGGCCGTTTGGGAGCGCACAGGCTAGCGCCGAGCTCCATGAGCGCCTGATTCCACCGGCTCGGATCGCCGCGCGCCGGTCCAACGGCCCCTAGCTCGGCGCTGGCGTGCCGCCACAGCAGCGCCGCCCCCGCAGGGCTGTCGACCTCGACGTCCACCGCATGCCAGCGGGCGAGGACGCGGGCGACGTTGCCGTCGACCAGGGGCGCCGGCAGACCATGCCCGATGGAGCGCACCGCGCCGGCGGAGTAGCGGCCGATGCCCGGCAAGGCCAGCAGCGCGGCCTCCTCGCGTGGCAAGACGCCGCCGTGCTCGGCGACGACGGCGCGCGCCGCGCCAAGCAGGTGGCGGGCGCGACGGTAGTAGCCAAGTCCGGCCCACGCGGCGACGACAGAATCCTCTTCTGCCGCGGCGAGCGCCTGTAGGGTCGGGAAGCGCTCCAACCAGCGCAGATACGGGCCGACCACAGTCTCGACCCGTGTCTGCTGGAGCATCAACTCGCTGAGCAGCACGTGATACGGGTGGGGGTGTGGGCCGGGGCCTGGGTGGCGCCACGGCAGCACGCGCTGGTGCTGGACATACCAGTCGAGCAGCGACCGCTGGCGCTCGAGATTCACCGCCACCGCCGGGTCAGCAGGCGTCGTGGCGCCGCGCCTCATGGCCGCCGATCAGCGCTGGCGCCGGTCGGCGTCGCGGCAGCCGAAGGACTGAGCGCCGGCGTCACGTCACCGGCGAGCACGCCCGAGTCACCCGCTGCCGCCGTCGCCGCCTCGGCCCGCCGCGGGTCAGCGGCCCCGGTCGCGCCCACCAAGCGCAGCTCGAAGCAGAGCTGCCGCCAGCGGTGGTCGGTGGCAGAGAGCTCAAGCTCCACTGGCTGGCCGCGCTCGGCAGGCGTCAAGGCCGCATGCAGCGAGTGCCAGTCGAAGTCGCCACGAGGGAGGCGCTGCTCCAACTTGAGCGTGGCGCCGACGCGTAGCCGCAAGAGGACGTCGCTGCCCTCCTCGTGTCGCACGGCCCACAGCCGGTTGCCGATTCGGCCTGCCAGCGCAGCCGCCGGCGGCACCTTGGGCCAGCGCAGGCGCAGGACGGCGCCATCCGGGTGGGGTGTGGCATAGACGCAACGCCGCCGGCTATGACCGGCCTCGTGGATGCCGTAGCCGACGCTGCGCCACCACTCGCCAGCGCAGTGTTGTCGCGCGCCGTCCCACCGGCAGCGCTCGGCCGGCCCCTTGCCGCCATCAGCGACGCGCTCGACCTCGGCAATGTCCAGCGCGCGTCCGAGATCGAGCGCGGTGTCGCTCGGTCGTGGCCGCAGGCGCGAGAGCTCGACCGTTGGCGCTCCGGCGCCGGCGCCGTCCGGTCCATCGCCAAATGCGCGGCGCAGCTCGACGGTCCCGAGGTGGTCGATCTGCTGGGCGAGCTCCGGTGGCGCCCGCAGCAGCCACAGCCGCTGGACGCCGTCGAGCTCCCATGCCGTCAGCGGCGACGACGGAATCCACGCCTCGGCGAGGTTTTGCCCATGGGCGGCGAATGCGGCCTCGAAGTGGGCGCGCTCCTGGGCGGCCCACACCGGCAGGAAGGCGATGCGATCGCCCGGCTGCAGCTCGGCGGCGACCACCGCCGCCGCTGCCGCTAGCGCCGCCGTGTCGGGCGTCCTCGCTAGGCGCTCATCGCGCGCCTGAGCGTCCCAGAGCGCCACCGAGCCAAGCCCAAGCAGCGCCAGCGCGGCGACTACGCGAGCCAGCGGGCCGATCGGCTGCTCATCGGGCCAGTCTTGAAGCAGAAGCGACCTCCGCCCGCGCCACCGGGGGCACGGCCGCGGCGAGTGTGCCGATCACAGCGCGTGGCGCAAGCCTGCGCCGAAGCTCCAGCCCTGGCCTTCGACCGAGGTGCCGCCGACCGGATCGTCTGGGGTCCGCGCCAGCGCCGTGCGCCGGGGCAGGTGCGCCACCGCGGCGCCGACGTCGAGCAGGAGCCCCGGATCTCCAGAAGGCAGGCGCCACAGCAGCAGGCCAGCGCCCAGGGCGGCGGTCACGGTGTGGCCGTCGAGGTACTTTGCGGTGCCCGTGGCGCGTGGCAGCGGCGTCGGGCGAATCCCCGCGCCGGCGCGCAGCGTCAGCCATGGCGACGCCCGCACCTCCCCGCCGACGCGCACCTGGACCATGTCCTTGGCGCCCATGGGCACCGGGACGCTCGCCATCTGCGCGAGCGCCCGCGCTGCATCGGGATCGCCTGCCAGGGCCGCGTCATCGGCGGTCACGACGACGCTCGGCCCGAGCGCCGGCATCGCGCTCCACCGCTCGAAACGCAGCGAGGCCAAGAGTGACAGTCGCTCGTTCGGCGCCCAGCTCGTCGCCAGGGCCACTGAAAGCGGCGCCCACATGCCGACGCCAGAGACCTGGTAGTGCACACGGCCCAGCTCCTCGACGTTGGCCAGCAGCGGCAGGTCGTAGCGGACACGCGACGCCTGTCGGACCACAAGCGCGAGCCGTAGATCGCGCCGCGGCGAGTAGCGCACGCCGAGGGCGAAGGTGAGCCGGCTCCATAGGTCGACCTCTAGCGCCTGCTGATCAACCTCGCCACGCAACGCCGAGAGGTCCACCGTCGTCTGGCCCTGCAGGGACGCCAACAGGTGCGCGGTCACGCCGAGCTCGAGCCCAGGCAGCAGGCGGGCGCCGACGCCAAGGCCAATCAGCAACCTGTCATCGAGCGCCTCGACCAGGGGCAGCTGCGGCCGTCGCGGTTCGTGCGACAGCACGCGGGTGGCGCCGTCGACCGGGAGGTGCAAGAAGCCGCCCGCACCTAACCGCCCGCCGAAGATGCCGCGCAACGGCGCCGCGATGGCCAGCTGACCAAGCGCTCGCGACTGCGGCAGCACCGCCGGGAAGGTCTCGGCGCCGCGCAGTTGCTCTACACGGTACGCCGGCAATGTGACGAAGCCAGCCAACGCCGCCTGCAGCCGCGGTAGGTCGGCCAGCTGCGCCGGGTTGTCGTAGACGACGTCAGCGCCGGCGCTCTCGGCCTCGACGGCGCCGGCCAAGGCCAGGGCCCGTGGGCCGAAGCCGCGACCATACGCCGTGTCCGCCAACGCTGGCGACGAGGCGACCGGGCCAGCGCAGAGGCAGGCCCAGACGCACCACCGGCGCGACCAGACCTCGACCACGGCCTGGCGCGACGCCGCCGCGCGCGCCCCTGAACGCCGCCTCATGCGGCGCGCCGCGTCAGCACCAGCGGCGGATCCTTGGCGGTGGCAGCCGCGACCGCCGACAACGTGTCGAAACGGGCGACCGAGAACATGGCCCGCAGCTTGTCTTCGACGCCGTCCAGTCCGACATAGTACTTGAAGCTCCGCGCCGCAGGCAGCGCCATGCGGGGTTGCGCTGGATCGATCTCGCGTGGGTGCAGGTAGACGACCGCTGGCTCATCTGCGTGGTTGGCTTGGCGTAGCAGCGTGAGCAGCAACGCCTTGGGCAGCAGCCGCAGGTAGCCGCCGCCGCTCCAGGGCAGCTCACGGCCGGCGAGGCGAAAGGGCACCACCGGCACCTCGAGGAGGTGGGCGCCGCCAGGTGTCCAGATCTCAAACGGCCGCCGTCGCGCCAGCGGCCAGCCGCCGTGGGCCCGGCGCGACAAGAAGAGGCTGGCGTCCAAGCGCACGCCGCGCGAGGCGAGGATGTCGAACGCCCACGCCTCATCGGGGCCGATCGAGAAACCCGGGGCGCGAAAGCTACGCACCTGGGGCGCGCCGGCGGCGTGCAGGGCCTCGAGGCTGCGGTCGAGGTCGCGCGCGAAGCTGTCGGGCGTCTGCGACGAGACGAGCGCGTGACCATAGGAGTGCGAGCCGATCTCGTGGCCATGCCGCACGATCTCGGCGACCACCGCCGGGTGATGCTCGGCGACCCAGCCTAGGACGAAAAACGTCGCTCGCTGGCCGTGGGCGTCCAGAAGCTGTAGCAGCGCCCGCGTGTTGGCCTCTACCCGGCTCGGCTGCCCGGACCAGCTCGCAGGCTCCGGAGCGCCAGCGCAGTCCAGGACGTGAAACCAGTCCTCGACGTCGATCGACAGCGCGTGCACCGTCGCCGCCGCGCGGGCGTCGAGGCCCTGCGATGCCTCCTCGGCGCCGCCGTGGGGGCCGACGGGCCATGCGCTCGCGCTGCGCTGCGTCATGTGGACTCCTCTTCGCCGCTGGCTGCGCCGACCGCCGGCCGGGCGCTGATGCCGATATCAGCGAGGCTGGCGACGCGCATGGTCTCTCGCTGCTCGCGCGAGTCGCGCTCGCGCAGGCGCAGCTCGACGCAGAGGCCGCCGCCCTCGCGAGGGCGCGTGCCGGCGCTGCCGCCGTGGGCCTCGCAGATGGTGCGCGCGAGGTAGAGGCCGAGGCCGGTGCCGCCCGTCTGGGTGCTCCGTGAGCGGTCGATGCGCGCGAAAGGCTCGAACGCCCGCGCACACTGCTCCTCGCTGAGGCCAGCGCCGCGATCCATGACCCGGATCACGACCTCACCGGCCTCGCGCTGGGCCTCGACCCGCAGTGAAGGCCGGTGACCCTCAGGCGCCGGGCTGCCATCCGCCGTCGGCGTCGCTGCATGTTGAATGGCGTTCTCGACCAGGGTCGACACCACGCGATCGATGGCGTTCTCGTCGAGCAGGAGCTGACAGTCGCCGGTGTCAATCGCCAGCTCCACGTCCCAGCCCAGGCGCAGCAAGCGCCGCTGCTCACGGGCCATGACCGCGCCGACCAGGGCCGCCACGTCGACGGGCTTGCGTGTCAGGAGCACGCGCTGGCTGCTGACGCGCTGGGCCTCCAGCAGTCGCGAGATGTGGCGCTCCAGCAGGTCTACCTCTTCGCGAATCCCCTCGACCAGCTCGCGCAGCTCGCCGTCGGCGTCGCCGCGGCCCATCTCGATCAGCTCAAGCGCGATGTTGATGCGCGCCAGCGGCGAACGAAGCTCGTGGCTGACACCCGCCAGCAGGTCGCGCTGGGCGTGCAGCAGCCGCGCCGTCCGTGCCGCCAGGACGTTGACGGCGCGACCGACTGTGCCGACTTCGTCGTCCGCCTCGGGCAGGGCCACCTCGAGGTCGCCGCCGGCGAGCGCCCGCGCCGCGTCACGCATCTCCCGGAGCCGGGCCTGTAAGACGCCGCGATGTTGGTGGACCAGGACGTACATGCCGCCGATGACGAACAGGGCGACGACGATCGCCGCGACCACCGCGCCGCCGACACCCTGCCAGCGAAACCCCGGCAGCGCACGGACCAGCAACGCGCCTGCGGTCGAGAGCGCGGCCAAGCCGAGCGCCGCCAGGGCAAGCAGCGCACGCTCGAGTCCGTCGCCGGTGACGCGAGCTTCCGCGGTGGCGGTCGGCACGGCGGCTACTCCTCGGGCTCGGTCTCGGCGGCCAGCATGTAGCCAGTGCCCCAGACGGTCTTGATGCGACCGGGCCGACGAGGATCCGTCTCGATTTTGGCGCGCAGGTTCTTGACGTGGACGTCGATCGAGCGGTCATAGGCCGCGTAGCCGACCCCTCGCAGCATGTCCATCAGCGCGTCGCGCGACAGCACCTGCCCGGGATGCCGCATGAAGCAGCGCAGCATGTCGAACTCGGTGGTGGTCAAGTGCACAGGATTGTCGTCGACCGCCACCGTCCGGCGCGATGGATCCAGCTCGATGCCTGCCAATTTCAGGGGGGCCGCCCGCTTGGTGGCGCCGGTCCCCTGGTCGACGCGCCGCATCACCGCCCTGACGCGCGCCACCAGCTCTCGCGGGTTGAACGGCTTGGCCA
>SXNM01000384.1 GCA_005777155.1 Pseudomonadota bacterium
CGGCGGCTGCTGCGGCGGCGTCCGCCTCTGCCGCTTGCTCCTCTGGCGTCAACTGCCGCTTCCACGACCAGCGTCCCGTCAGGCGACGGAAGCCGACGGAGGCCTCCCACTGGCCCTGATTGCGACTATCGGCCGGGGCATCGAAGCGAATCCAGTCCTGACCGATGCCGCCCTGCAGGTGCGCGCGGCCGCCGTGGAGCACGCCCTGCAGGTCGAAGGCCAGCACTGGCTTGCCCTTGCCGGTGCGCACCTTGGCCTGGCCCTTGGCGGTGCCCTGCTCTGCGGTGATGGCGATGGTACCTTGCAAGGCGCCCTGGACCTCGCCGGCGAAGCTGCCAGTCGACGCGGCGTGCAGCGCCTCGGCGCGCGGATCCGGGCAGCGCGCCGTGCGCTCCTTAGCGATGCGCGCGGTGATCTCCTCGAAGGCGCCGAGCTTGAGGCCAAGCTCTGAGAAGGCGCGGGCGTCGGTGCCCTCGCGGCGGAAGATCTCGGCGGCGGCGCGGGCGTGGGCCAGGGCATCGGGCTTGCCGTCAGGCCCGAGGGTGGTCTCGGCGAGGCAGGTGACCTCGACGAAGGCGCGGATATACGACTCGACCGTCGCTGAAGGGACGACCCCGCTCTCCTTGAGGTAGTAGCAGGTCGCGACGGCGTCCTCGACCTGCCGCGTCACCTCAGGCCAGTCCTTGGCGACCGCGATCGCGGCCTCGTATTGGCTGACCAGGGCCTTGTCCTCGGGGCCGATCATGTGGCGACCGAGCGCCGTAAGCGCGGTGTCTGTGCCGGCGCCGGGCAGCGGCACGCCCTTGCGGGCGGCGATCGGGCGCAGGGCCTCGGGCGACATCGGCGCTTGGTGGGAGCGGCCAGCCAAGGCGTCGATGGCCAAAACCCTGGCGTCTTCTTCCGGTTCGGCGTAGCGGATGGCGCACTGCTCAAGGGTCCGGGCCTGTACAAAGCGGTCGCGGGCCATGCCGAGATCCTTCGTCGGCGGTGCGGCGGGCGCTTTGGCTTCAGCTGGAGTCGGCTTCTTCGCCTCGGGATCGCCGTCAGCGCTGCGGCCGCAGCCGGCCAAGGCCACCGCCGCGATGGTCGTCGCTGCCAGCAGCCCGGGCGTGAACAGCGGCGTATTCTGCGCCTCAGTGTGTCGCCCGAGCGGCCTCCTGCGCGGCGCCAGACTCGACGTGCCAGCGGGTACAGCCATGGCGATCCTCCAAGAGATGGAACTTCGACGTTCATCAGCAGCGCGAGCAGGCGGTTTCGACGCGGCGACCGATGGGGCTGCGGCCGCGAGCAGCGCGCCCCTGCAGGCAACACCGCGCGCCGCAGCATCATGCCATCGTGGCGAGGCGGTCGTCCATGGCCGTGGCCCTCGCCGGAGGGCCGTCGCGCTCGGTTTGGCCGCCGTCGCCGCGCTATGCCAGTGCGGCGCCGAGGCACCGGAGGCGCTGCAGTTGGCGCCACTTGGCCACCACGAGGTGCCGGTAGGGGCGACGTGGCTGGTCGACGTGCTGGCTGTGGGGGGCACGCCTCCCCTGCGCGCGACGCTGGTGTCCGCGCCGTCAGGCGTCGCGCTGTGGCAGGGCGATGCCGGCCGAGCCGTCGTGGAGGCGGCGGCGGGCGCTCGGCCGGCTGCAGCCTGTGCTTGGTTGAGTTGGCAGCCGACCCGCTTCGATCTGTCACCCTCTCAGCCTGGATCCGCGAGGATCTCAGGTCCAGTGCAGGAGGTCGTGGTCCAGGTCGAAGACGCCGCTGGCGCGTCCGTCCTCGCGTCGGGCTCGATTCGGTCCGTGCCGGCGGCGTCGCCGCGGAGCAGCGGTTCGGCGCCCTGAACGGCGAGCGCCGAGCGATCGACGAGGCAAAAGGGGGGCGCGGCGGGAAGGCAGAGGGCTCGACGATCGACGGCTAGCGGGTCAAAGCGACGTGGATCCACCAGCGCAACCGAGCGCCCAGGCGGCCGCGGCCACCCGGACGTAGCGCCGCGGGAGCGCAGAGGCGGCAGCGACGGCGCAGGCGCACGCATGTCCACCGCCCGGTGACCGAACGGCACAGAACCGCCGCCGATGCGAGGCGATCGGCTGCGCCCCTTGAGTGCGCTCAAGCGGGCCCGTACCCTCGCGCCGTGCGCCCAAACCACCCCGTCCTCGCCCAGCCCGATGCCCAGCGCGCCGCCCCCTCAACCGGGCGTGAGCTGGCCACGACGGGGCGAGTTGGCCGCCGGGGGACGGGGCAAAAGCTGCTGGCCTATGCCGCCATCTGCCTCGCGCTGTGGGCGCCCGGCGCGGCGCTCGCTGGCCCGAGCGTCGAGGCCAAGCCTCGCGGCACACCGCGCATCGACCGGCTGCGGCTGACGGCGCTGCGAGTCGACGGCCGCGAACCGGAGCTGCTGCGACCCCTGGCGGCGTGGGCTGCCGAGGTGCGTCTGCGGACCAGCGTTGAGACTGAGCGCGACGCCCAGCTGCTCGATCTGCGCAACGACGGCATCTTTGCCTCGCCGCTGCTGATCTGGGCGCCGTCGCCGTCGCCGCAGCGTCC
>SXNM01000385.1 GCA_005777155.1 Pseudomonadota bacterium
AGCGCCTCTGGCCGCTGCGCAAGCACCGCGCGAAGATCGGCGAGGGCGGCCCGCTCGTCGCCGCGGCTGCGGGCAAGCCCGGCGTTGTGCCAATGATCTTGTGCGCTCACCGGACGCAAGATGCGACCGCCCGCGACCTCGACCGCCGCAGTGCGCGCCTCCAGCGCCACGACGCCCTGCTCGAGGGCGTCGAGCCGCCTCCGGGCTGCGGCGAATCCGGCGTCTGCGGCGAGGGCCTCGGCGAACGCGGCCTTGGCGCCAGCGCGATCGCCGCGATCGAGGGCGTCGAGACCCCGACCATAGGCGAGCGCCGCGTTGAGCTTCTGCGGTTGGCCCTTGCCGATGCGCAGGCGCACCAGCGGCGGCAGGGCCGCGCCAAGCGCCTGCAGCAGCTTGCTCGCCAGCTCGGCCTCGGTGGCGAAGAAGCGGTCCAGGGTGCCCTCGGCGCTGGCGCTGGCGACGATCTCGCCGGTCGCGGTCGAGACGGCGCGGGCGTCGATTCGCAAGGTCGGGGGCGCGGCGGTCACAGCGCCGACGATGAGCAGATCAGCCCCGACCAGCTTGCCGGCGCGGGCTGCGGTGGCGCGGTCGATCTGGCCGCTTTGGCTGAGCGCGTGCTCCTTGCGCAGATCGCCGAGCCGCTCGCGTTCGATGAGGCGCAGCTCACGCGCGACGCTGAGGTCGGTCGCCAGCATGTCTGCCAGCGCGAGGCCAAGCGGCTGCAGCGCAGGGTCGCCGGCTGGGGCGCGAAACGGCAGGACGGCAGCGCTGATCTGGCCCTCAGCGTCCACCGCCGCCGCGCCGGAGCCGCGCAGTAGCAGCGCGACCAAAGCAATGACCGTCAGCAAGCGCTGAATCGCCGACTGGGCGCGGGTGGCCGTGGAGTGCCCGCTGCGGCCGACAGTCCTGCGCTCAGCAGCGCAGGCGCGAGCGGACGGACCCGCGCTTTGCAATTCCTCTCGGCTGCGATGGCTGACCTTCATCACGACGCAGAGCCTACCACCACGCCGCGAGCACTCCACCCCCCGCTGGAAAACCGCGCCGGCAACGGGTCTTCGGCGCGATGCGCGGCCGCCTCGACCAGGCGGCGCGTTGATCGCCGCTCACCGGCAGCGAACGCCGGTGCCCCTTGTCACCAGCGACGGCGTGGCAGACTTTGCGAAGGTACAAGCCGTCGCGGGCGTGATGAGTGCTCGCAATGCGGCGCTTGGAGCGGGCAAGTGAACGACGAGCCTCGGCAGCTGGCGGCGGCCCCCTCGAATGCGCGGGCCAGGGCGCACCACATCGCGCCTTGGCACCCAGCGGTCGACCCGACACCGACGCAGCCTGCCGTGCTGTTGCTGCGACACGCCGAGCGGACCCCCATCCACGAGGCGGCCGAGATCTGGCGGGCCCGCCTCACGCCGCGTGGCGTCGAACAGGCCCACGCGATGGGCCGGCGACTGTATGCCCACGGAGTACGCCGCCTCTGCCTCGGTTGGAGCCCGGTTGAGCGCTGCGCCGAGACCGCCCGCGCCATCGCCGAGGGCCTCCAAGCCGTCGGTGGGACGGTGGTCGTGCTCGGCCCCGCTGGTGTCTGGGCAGCGCCGTATGTCATCGATCCCGATGCGGTATTTCCGCAGCTTTTCGAGCTAGGCAACGCGGCATTTCTGCGCTCCTGGTTCGACGGTGGCCTGGGATCCGGAATGGCGCCCGCCGCGGGAGCCTGCCAGGACCTGCTGCGTCGGTTGGTGGCGGTGCTCGAAGCCCCTGTCGACGCCGAGCTCCGCCTGATCATCAGCCACGATTGGAACGTCGCGTTGCTGCGCGAGGCGTGGATCGGCGGCCGCGTCGAGGAGGCGACGCTGCCAGCCTTGCTGCAAGGCCCGACATTGTGGTCGCATCGCGGGCGGCTGTTGGTGGCCGAACGGGGACACGGGCTGAGATGGTCGGAGCCGCTACGCACTGGAGGGGCCTAATGGCAAGCGTCTCGCTGCGGCGATTCGGGACGGCGCTCGCGGTCTGTGCGCTTTCGGCCGCTTGCGCCGCTTCCTGCGCAGAGGCCCAGAGCGCGAGCGACGCCGGTGCGGCGATCTCCGACGCTGACGGTGGCAAGGCCAACGGCGTCGCCGACGGCGGCGTCACAGCCGACGCCGCCGACGTCGACGTTGGTGCGCTAGACGGTCAGGGAGGCGACGACGCGAGCGTTGACGCGATCGTTGACGCGACCATGGACGCGAACGCCAAGCCGATTTTGGCCGATACGTCGCCGCTGCTGCTGCAATTCGGCAAGCCGACGCTGTGGCAGAAGCCTCTGGCCGCTTGGATCGCCGCCACCGCGGCGGCGGTCGGGTCCGGCCACGTGGAGCCCGAGATCACCTCGCTGCTCGCCACGCCAGTCGGCGTCCTCATTGGCCATGGCACGCGCGGCGCCAAGCTGTCGCCTGCCCAGGCGGCCAAGCTGCCCGCCGCCGAGGTGCGAATCCTCGACCTCGCCACCGGCTCCACCACCTCGGCGTACGCCAGCGCCGACGCCTCGCTGCGGCGGTTTCGGCTGGAGCCAGATGGCACGATCTTCGCGCCAGGCGGCCGCAGCTTCCCCACCGCGACCAAAGGCAGCCTCTACCGCTACCCGGTCGGAGGGCCGTGGCAGCGCTTTGAGACCGTGCCCGGCGCCCTATGGCTGCACGACGTCTGCAGCTTTGGCGGGGCGCTCTACGTGGCAGGGAGCGCGGCGCTCGCCGCCGAGCAGGCGGTCGGAGAGCACTCGGCGGCGCTTTGGCGCAGCGACGACGGCGGCAACTTCTTTGAGCAGGTGTCGAAGAACTGGAATGGCGGCACCGGAATCGCCGAGCTGCGCTGGCTGGTGCCCGTCGGCGACGCGTTGGTCGGGCTGGGCCGCAAGACCTCGGCGAAGGGCGTCGTCGTGGAGCTGCCGCACATCGCGTGGGCGGGCGGCAAGGCGCTGCCGCTGGCGCCGAACCACCCACTCAAAACGGTCTCGCCTGAGGCGGTTGAGCCGACGATCGACGGCGCGTTCCTCATCGGCGGCCAGGACTTGCTGGCGCCTGGCGACGCCGTGCTGCTCCGTGTCGGCGCCAAGGGCACCGCCGGGCTCGGCCCTGAGGGTTTGATCGCGCTCGATCCCCTCGGCGCCACGTTGGTCGCCGCGTACCCCTTTGCGGGTCAGCCGCCTGGCGCCAAGCTGACGCTGATGTTGGAGCGCATCGCCGAGGGCCAGTACCGTGTGCGCGCGCTGCCCGAGGCTGGCGTCGGCTCCGGCGCAGATGGCGGCGGCGTCACGCTCTGGACTGGCGCATCGGCGGTGGCGCTGACCGTGGTCGCCTACGGCCATGGCGGCTTGGTCTTCGGCGCCGCAGACGGCAGCCTCTGGCGCGCGCCGGCGAGCTGGAAGCCGTGACTCCGCGCGGCGCGGGCGATCGACGCTGGCGATCGGGGGGCGAAATGTCCGGAGGTCGCCGCAACCTAGCGCGCCCAAGCGTCGCGCGTGGCGTCTGGCTCCTGCCGTTGGCGGATCTCAGCGGGCTGCTCGGCGGCGTTGTGGCCACCCGAGACGCCCTGCCCGACCGTCCGGTCTCTGCCGGCAGCGCGGCTCCAGCGCTCGCGGTCACCGCCACCGGCGTCGAGGCAGCGACCGCGAGCGAGCGCCTGGGTGCTGGCAGCCCTGAGACCGACGCCCGCCCTGCCAGGGGCCGCGGCGACGACAGTCGCTCGAGCCGCGAGGTGACGCCGAACGCCTTGCTGGAGATGTCGCAGCTCCAAGGCCTTGGTGCCGATGTGAGGCAGGCGGCGCGAACCTTCGCCGAGTTGGCGTTGCGGCCGCCGCCGCCGGCCACGCTCGACGCCGGGGTGGATGGCCTCACGACGGCAGAACCGTCGCTGCGCGCTCGCCTACGCAGCATTGGCCACAAGACCCACGCCAACCGCGCCTCCAGGCGATACTGGCTGCGCCAGCGCGACGCCGTCGACGCCTTGGTCGCTGCCCTGCAACGCCTCCCGCTGCCGCCGGAGTCACCGCCAACGCCCGCCGCAGCCGGCGCCGGAGCGCCGAACGCAGGCGCTCCAGCGGCCGCAGCGGCCAGGGCCGATGCGCACAGCCTCTCGGACTGGGCCGACCAGCTTCGGGCCTATCGAGAGTGCATTGAGGCCCGTATCGTCAGCGATGACGGGCTCTTGATCGCCATAGAGGCCGAGCGTGACGTGATCGAGGAGCGTCTTGAGGCGCTCTTGGAGGGCGCGGAGCCAGCGCGACAGGCCGAGGCGGCGTCCACAGGGCGGCTCTCAGCGTTCGAGCGTCGGGCGCGCGACATCGACGAGCTGGAGCGGCGCGTCGAACAGCAGCGACACAAGCGGATGGCATCGGTCGCCGAGCTGGAGCTGCTGCAGCGACAAATCCAGTCAGCCAGGGCGCTTGAACGGGCGCTCGAAGCGGACGCCGAGCTGGCCAGCGGCGAGCTGTCGACCACCGCGGTGGAGCTGCGGCCCGGCGAGTCGGGGCGGCGCACGCCACCTTGGCGGGCGGTCTGGCAGCGGCTGCACGAGGCGGCCAGCCAGCGCGGCGATCGCGTGCGCGCCGAGCTGGAGCGCGAGCACGGCCGTGCGCGGCTGCTCGAGGTGGACGCCAGCCTGGCCGAGGCGCAGCTCGTCTACCGCGCTGAGCGCATCGCCCACTTGGAGAGGCAGCTAGACGCCGCCAACAACGCTGGCTCCTGGGTGCGTGCGGCCCGCCAACAGGTCGTGGGGTGGTTACTCCGCGACGCGTGGCGCGCGCTGGCGGCGGTCTTGGCGATCTGGCTCGTCGCGCGCCTGGCCACCCGCGTCATCGAGCGCGCCCTCACCGCATGGCGGCGCCGGGCCGAGGGGGATCCCAACGACACCGCCGACGACGACACCCGCGCGCTCACTCTCGCCACGGTCGCCGGCGGCATCACACGGCCAGCGATCTGGATCATCGCCACGATGCTGGCGCTCGAAGCCGTGGGCCTCTCTGCGAGCCCGCTCCTCGGATCGGCCGCCATCCTCGGCCTTGCGATCTCCTTTGGCTCACAGAACCTTGTGCGCGATATCGTCAACGGATTTTTCATCCTCGTCGAGCACCAATACGCGGTCGGTGAGACCGTCGACATCGGCGGTAAGGTCGGCGAGGTTGAGCGGGTGACCATCCGTTCGACGTGGCTGCGCCAGACCAACGGCGACCTACACATCATCCCGAATGGCGCCATCACCGTCGTTAGCAACCTGACGCGGACCTGGTCGCGGGCGATCGTCGAGGTCAGCGCGCACTACGAGGCCGACATCGACCACATCAAGTCGGTCGTGGAAGCCGTCGGTGCCGAGCTCTATGCCGACTCGGAGTGGTCCGCCCGGCTGACGGAGGCGCCGAGTTGGGTCGGCATCGTGGGGCTCTCGGACTCCGCCGTCGTCCACCGGGTGTGGGTGAAAGTCCGGGCCGGCGAGCAATGGGCGGTCCAACGCGAGCTGTACCGTCGCATCAAGATCGCCTTCGATCGCGCTGGCATCGAGATCCCCTACCCACAGCGCGTCGTCTGGCATCGTGACGCAGCGGCGCACCGGCCCGAGGTCGCCGCGCGTGCCCACCCCCCAGTCTGACCGCAAGCGACGGTGACGACTGGCGATCGGCAGTCTGCGTGCGGCGCCCATGACACCGGTGTCATGCCAGACCCGGCCACGTCATAGGGCCACAATCTTCTTTCGAAGCTGATGCTTAGGGCCGGACGCGCCCCGCCGGCCCTGACACGGCGATCGCGGGTCGCCCCGCCTTGCCGCGCGCCCTGCTCCGGCGGCGGTCATGAATCATCGTGACGTCATTGGCGAAGTTCCTCCAGTAGCGTCGTGGCACGGACCTTGCTTGGTCTGGTGGTCACGCAGACCGCGGGCGCGCCGCCCACGCTCGCGCTGCTTCGAGGGGACCGACATGGCCACGCAGCTCCACGAGACCTCCGCCTCGCAGCAAGAACGCCACGACGGCGTGGGGCTCTGGGTGATGTTGCTCGCGGTTGGGGCGCCGACGCTGGTCGCCCTCGGTGTACGCAGCTCCGGGCTGCTCGAGCCGACCGAAGCCGCTGTCGGCGTGCAGGTGCAGTGGCCGGACGCGCTTCCCACCTTCGCCGCGCAGGTCGGCGCGGCCACGCCCGTGATGTTGACGCATGCCGTCCTGGCCGGAATTTGGAGCGGTGCCGCGAGCCACTGGCTCGGCGGCGTCGGCTTGGTTGTCTGGGTGTGGGCGCTGTTGCGGCTCTCCAGCGAACACCGACGGCTGAAATGACGTCTGATTCTGACCTCGTCTGCCTAGCTCCTTGACGGGAGGCCCTCCCGCGATCGACGCTCCGAGTCCAACCATGCCTCCGCACGCGCGCACTCGCGCGTCGCCGATGATGGTCCTAGGTGTGCGCGGATGTTCGGACGCTCGTACGCAGATCGCTACCGCGTCGAGGCGCCACGGCGACCCCGGCCCCACGCCAGCGCGTGGAAGGTGTGGCAGCTCGATACCGGCGAGCCGGCCGATCTAGAGGTGCTGCTCGCCGAGATCTGTGACCTGCCCGATGCCCGAGGTCGCTTCGAACGGTTGGTGGCTTCGCTGCGGCGCATCTCCCATCCGAATATCGTGCCGTTGCTCGACGCCGGTGTCGATGAAGAAGGCGGCCTCTACGTCGTCTGGCCGCTGGCGGACGCCCGCAGCTTGGCTGACGTCTTCGCGCTGAATGGCCAGCTGCCTGTGCGGATCGCGCTGCGCATCGGCCTAGAGCTGTCGCAGGCCCTCCATGCTCTGCACGAGGCGAGCGTCATCCATGGCGGCGTGACCGCGCAGGGCGTCGAGGTCGTAGAGTCTGCGTCGGGCGACGGCATGCAGGTCCGCCTACGCGACGCGGGACTGGCGCACCTGCTGGCTTTGGCGCCGGTGCCAGACGCACGAATCGCCGCCATTGACGCCGACCTGCCGCTGTTGTTGGCCGCTGCGGGCGGCCGCGCGGCGAGGCGCACCGGCTCTGACCCTAGGGAGGACATCCTCGGCTTGGGCGCCCTGCTCTTCGAGGCGATTACGGGTCAGAGGTTCCTCGCACTCTTGGAGGCTGCGGGCCCGACACCGCTGGCGCGCGATCGCGTCATCGATGAGGCCCTATCAGCGGTGCCACAGCCCGTGGCCGACCTGCTGCGCGGGTTGACGGCTGGGCGGCGCGACGTGCGCATTGGCAGCGCCGCCACCGCGATCTCGGCGATCCGCCACACCATCACCGCCTTGGGCGAGGCGACAGAATCTAGCACCGTCGCCACCAGCCGACCGATGCGCGGGACGATGCTGGGAATGGGTCCGCCCCAGAGCAACGCCCTCCCGGCCCAGTTCTTGGCGGCAGCTCGACGTGGCCGCCCGCCCTCGTCCAGGCAGATGGAGGCGCTCGACGTCAGAGAGATGGCTCCGGCGGTCGACGCCGAGGGCGACGAGCTGCCTCCCAGCCGGTCTGGACGCGGTCGGCAGTCCACCGTCCTTGGCGTCACGGTCGCGCAGACTAGCATGGCCGAAGCAGGCCAACTTACGCCGGGCGGCGCTGACGAGGGCTTCCAGCGAACGCAGCCAGCCGCCGCGATTGCTACGGCGGGGACCTCTGGCGCCTTTGGCGTCGTGGCCCCAGGGGCCCAGGCAGCGACCGCCGCCACCGCGCAAGAGCTCGGCGCGCCGGCGACCCCATCGACCCGAGCCTCGGCACCCCGCCGCGCATTGTCCAACGTGCTTTTGCCCTCGCCTCGTGCGGCCGCGCGCGCCGCCCAAGTCGAATCGCAGGCCGGCGGGTTGGTCGGACGCACCCAGGGCGCGGCCGAGTCGCCCGATGAGCCGCAGGGGCTTGGCCTTGCGCCACTGCCGCAACGTCGCACCTCGAAAGTGGAGTCAGCGGCGCGCGCATCCGATGGGGCGCTGTCGGGGGCCCATTCGGCGATCAGCTTCAGTATCCGCGGTGACAGCGCCGCGGGCCGGCCGGATCCGCAATCGGCCAACTCGCACGACGCCCCCACCTCTTGGGATCGTACCTACCACCAGACCGACATGGCGGCCGTGGGCGAGATGGACTCGACCGTCATCGTCCGCACGACGCGGAGCACCCCGCTCGGCGCGTTGCGGGCGCAGGCCGAGGCCGCCAACGCCGCAGCCGCAGATCCGCTGGTGGCGGTCGCCGCGGTCGCGCCGGTGGGCGAGGGCACGCTCCCGGGCGACGACGCCGACGCCACCCTCTCCATTTGGCGCGGCGGGTCGCACGGATCCGCCTTGCCCACGGCCTTCGATGAGCCCGAGGAAAGTGGCGAGCCGATCTTCGTCTCTTCGACGACGCCCAGCGCGACCGCGCCGATCGCCGACGCCATCGCTATCGCCGGGCCGGCGGGTAAGCCGAGCCCACCGCATGCCGACGGCCCTGGCCTTGCGGCTGCGCCGGCGGCGACCGCGCAGGCGCCGGCAGCCTTGCCTGCGTCGCCAGCAGGCTTCTCCTTCTCGGCCACCAGCGCCTACTTGTCTTGGTCTTCCGACTCGTCGGCGCCGGCGAGCGCCACCAGTGGCCGGTCGATCCCCATCGCGGTCGACGAAATCGACACGATCGATGAGGGTGCTGAACCCGATGCCCGTCTCGAGGACCGCGGCGTGGACTCTTTTTTCAGCGGAGACGACGCACAGGCAGTGCCGCAGACGGCGGAAGCTGCGCAGCCGACCCCGAGCTGGCCGCTCTGGCTCGCCGGCTTCGCTGTCGCTGCCATCGCGCTCTGGTCGGCGAGCGAGGCGGGCTTTCTGACGGGCCAGTCTGCGGCGGAGCGCGCCCGACGACAGGCCGCTGCGGCATCGACGGAGGGCGCTCAGGCCTCCGACCCGCAGCCAGAGCCCGAACAGGAAAGCGCTGTCGCAGGCGGTGGTAGCCCCGACGATGAAGGCCCAGAGGGCGCCGACCCCGCGACCGCGGGCGCTGCAGAGTCGGCCGAGGGTGAGCCGCCAACTGTCGCAGCGGCCGCAGGCTCTGCCGGGGCCGCGAGTGTCGGTCAGGCCGCCGCAGCGGGCGCGGA
>SXNM01000386.1 GCA_005777155.1 Pseudomonadota bacterium
GCGGTGGGCTACGCCGCCTACTGGTGCGCACCACACCCATTCGTCGGCCTGCTGGAGGTCGGCGACACCACGATCCGCACGCCGCTAGACCTCGTGCGGCGGCTGCAGCTGCTCGTCGGCAGCGACGGCGACTTGGGGCTCAGCCGGGCGATTTTCGCCCTTGGCGCGGCGGCGCTCACCCTGCGGCTGCTGATCCGGCGCCCGGCGGCCGTGGTCGAAAACACGCTCGGCGTCTGGCTGCTGCTGGTCGCGCTCGGCGGCGGCATCTTTCACCCGTGGTACGCCCTGCCCGGTCTGCTGCTGTGCGCCCTCTTGATGTGGCCCGACCACCCGCGTGGGGCCACGCGCGCGGCGCTCTGGCTGGGCCTCGCGTCGCCGGCGGTGGTGCCGATGGCGTTCCTGTTGCTCGGCGCCGGCGCCTTTGCCTGGCCCGGCGTTCTGTGGCCCACCGCGCTGCTCTGGCTACCTGTCCTGGCCGTGGTCGTAGGCGGCCGCGGCGACTCAGGGCCTTGAGGCGACGCCTGTCAGGCGCTGCAGGAGCTGCAATGTGGCCGGGTGCTCGGGATGGCGGGCGACCAGGGCCTGCAGGGCGGCGTCGCGCTCCGCCTCCCGGCCGGCGCCCAAGGCCAACGTGACCCGGGCGATGGCGACCTGGACGCTGTCCGGGCTCGTCGCCGCCATGCGGTCGAGCTCCGTCTGGGCCAGCGCCCAGCGGCCGGCGTCGGCGCCTGCCTGCTGTCCGACGCGGTAGGCGACGGCGTCGAGCGGCGTGCCGGTCAGGGCCGAAAACGCCGCACGATCGACTGCCGGGGTGGCGGCGCGGCGCGCAAAGACGACGGCCTGCTCGCTCCAGGCGACGAGGCGAAAGGCGGCATCGGCCTCCAGGTAGGCGTGCGTGCGACCGGTCGCCAGCTGCCGGGAGAGCACCCACTGGCAGCCGACGCCGCCGCGCTGTCGCATCCGGGCGTCGAGGCGCTCGAAGGCGAGGGCGTCGTGCTCCGCTGCCAGCGCGACGTCGAAGTCGTCTGGGGTGTAGACCATGTCGGCGCGACCATCGACGGACGGACGCAGCGCGGGCCACTGCCACCAGAGCAGCCAGCCGCCGTGGTCATAGGCGTTGCAGAGACCCTCGCCGAGCCCGAGCGCGCGGGCCTCTGCGACGACAGCAGCGGGAAAGCGGTCCGGCGCGATGCCAGCGGCGATCTCGCCGGGGCGCTCCAGGCTGAGGTACAACGTGGCGACGGAGGCCAAGGCCAGAGACGCCGGCAACCTGCGGCGAGGCGCGAAGGAGCGCAGCGGATCGCTTAGGAAGGCGACTCGCGCGCTGGCGAACGCGGCGTAGGGCAGCCAGCGCGCCGCGTCAAAGACCAACAGCCATAGGCCCGCGGCCAGGGCGAGGTCCGGCAGCAGGGACCGCCAGCCGGCCCCACCGCCGCTCTGCCCAGAGCGCCCGAGGTCGCCCGCCGCGACGACGCGTAGCCCGAGGCCGGCCAGCAGCAGCGGCAGCAAGCCGACGCCGTGGTGGCGGAGCAGCTCGCCGAGCGGCATCGGCTGCCACTCGGTGACGTGCCGGCGAAAGGCCTCGCCGCCGACCAGCGCCACGGCCGTGGTGATCGTCGCTGTCCCGTTGGGGTTCGCTACAGTCGAGAGCGCCAGCAGCAGCCCTATCGCCACGACCGGCAGCCCCACTGAGCGCAGCCATGCGCCGGCCCGTACGGCGGGAGTGGGCAGGCTGAGCGCCACCGCGACGCCGAGCAGCTGGACCCCAACGACCGCTGCGATGAGCACGACGCCGCGGTGGCAGACGCCGGCCAATGCGACGCAGGCGATAGGCCCTAGCCAGACGCGCAGCCGCAGGGCGCGGCGCTCACCGGCGTCGGCGCGGGCCGCCTCGAGCATGGGCAGCGCGGCGGTGAAGAGGAGCAGCGCAAAGAGCAGGGGCCGCGGCTGCATCCGGTGCTGGATCGCGCCGAGCGCCAGCGCCCCGACGCCGAGCGCCAGGGCGATCTCGCTGGTCGTCGTCGCCGGCGGCGGGCGGAGCGTCGCGGTGGCCGGCGGTCTGGCCAGCAGCGCACACATGGCCGCGGCGAGCAGCGCCACCAGCCACGGCAAGCCGCCGACGCCGAAAGCGCTCGCCCAGCCGTAGAGCGCGACGTCGGCGGCGATGTCCTTGTACGCCCAGGGATTGCCAGCCGACAGCGTGCCGAGCGTATCGACCGGCAGCCAGCCCGGCTCGCTCCAGAGCCGCTCGCCGGTCCGCAGGTGCCAAAATACGTCGAGATCGACGACCGGGCGAAGGCCGGCTAGCACGCCGAGGCAGAGGCAGCCGGCGCCAAAGCCCAGCCAGCGCGCGAGTCGGGCGGCGCTCGGGCTCAGGGGCAGCCCTTGAGCTGGGAGATCCAGGTCTCAATTAGCTTGGCCGCCTGGGGCTGCACCACGCTGACCCCGAGCTGGGGCATGAAGACCGGGCTGGCGGGCGGCGACTGCACGCGCGCCAGGAGCACCGAGGCCTGCGGCTTGCCAGGGGCGATGACGCGGGCGTCGCTGAGGCCGAGGTCGCCAAAAGTCGGCGCGATGTCGCAGGCCTTGCTCGCCGAGAGTGGCCCGCCAGCCCGCAGGTCGATCGCCGCCTGCGAGCTGCCGCCAGGTCGATGACAGCTGGCGCACTGCACGTGCAGCCAGGTGCGGGCGTGGGCGTCGACGCTCTGCGGATCGGCGGTGTTGGGCAGCAGGTCCTGCGACGGCAGGTCGGCGTGCTTGGCGGGATCCCCGGCGTAGCCGCTGAGCAGACCCCAGGCTGCAAAGAGCGCCAGCTGGGCCTGCGGCTTGGCGGGTGGCCCGACCTTGCGGTTCCACTGCGCTGCAGAGAGCCCGAGCGGCTCCGCGCCATTGGGCCCTTGGTGGCAGGTCTTGCACTGGTCGACCGAGGGCTGGTGCCAGGTCTGCTTGCCGCCGCCGGGCAGCGCGACCTCCACCTCGCTGCCGGTGTGGACCAGATCGGCGTCCTTGCCGTCGGGCCGCCAGCGGTAGGTCAGGAAGGCCCAACCCGCCGCGTCGCGTCGCATGAAGCGCGTCTCGACCGGCACGCTACCCGTTTGGCCTATTGCCGCCGCGCCGAGGGCGAAGTGCTTGATCACGAGGCTGCCGATCGGCAGCGTGGCGACCGCGAGGTCGTCGGCCGGCAGCGCCATCTTCTGCGGCGCCACGGGTACAGCGCCGTCACCTGGCAGCACGATCCAGCGCGCCTTGGCCGAGCCGTCGCTCCACAGCGGAGCGTTGAGCTCGTAGCGCAGCAACCCGGGCGCTGGCGTCAGCTTGGCGAGGTCGGAGAAGCAGCCGGTCTCTGACAGCGTGGCCGGCGGCGTCGGCGCGGTGTTGCCGGAGAGATCCTCTGCGATGCGGTGGATGGTCGTACCAAAGAGCTGCACGGAGTAGAGCTCGCCCTGCTCGTCCTCGCCGATGTCGACCGGCTTGGTGCTGTACACCCCGAGGTCCAGGCCGTCGACGCCGCCCTTGTCGTTGGGTGTCAGCGCCCAGAAGCGGCCAGAGCCATAGTCGGCGACGACATACCGGCCCGCCAGCGAGGGGTTCTTGCTGCCACGGTAGACGTGGCCGCCGGTGATCGAGGTGCCGACGTTGTGTCCGTACTCAAAAACCGGCGCGTCGTAGGGCGTAGGGTCGCAATTGCTCGGCTGGTAGCAGTGGTTGCCCTCCATGACCCGCCAGCCGTAGTTGCCGCCGCCGACGACGATGTCGACCTCTTCCCACTTGCCCTGGCCGACGTCGGCGACCCAGACCTTGCCGGTCTTGGCGTCGACCGAGAAGCGCCACGGGTTGCGGAGGCCGATGGCCCAGATCTCCGGCAACCAATCGGGCTTCTTCGGGTTGTCGGCCGGGATTCCGTAGGGCTTGCCGGCGGCCGGGGCGTCGACGTCGATGCGCAACATGTCGCCGAGGAAGGACTTGGGGTCCTGGCCAGCGTTGAGCGGATCGCCGGCGCCGCCGCCATCGCCCATGCCGATGAGCAGCTTGCCGAAGCTGTCGAAGGCGATCTGGCCGCCGTTGTGGTTGCTGTAGGGCTGAGTGATGTCCAGCAAAATCAGCTCACTCGACTCGGGCGCCTTGCCGCCGCCAGCAGGTGCCTGGAAGCGCGAGACGACCGTGTGGAAGGCTCCCTTGGTGGTGTAGTTGACGTAGAAGTGCCGATTGGAGGCGTAGCTCGGGTGGAAGGCGACCGAGAGCAGCCCGCCCTCGCCGGCGGTGCTGATCTTGGTAATGATGTCGAGCAGCACGGTCGCGTTTTGCACCGCGTCGTCATTCGGAAAGACCAGGATGCGGCCGGCTCGCTCCACCACGGCCACGTGGTTTTTGCCGTCGCGGGGCGTCGTCAGCTCGATGGGCCAGGTGAAGTTCAAGTTCGGAAACGCCTTGACGAGCTTGATCTTCTTGGCCGAGGGCGGCGACCCCACGACCTTGCACGGCGACTGCCCGAGCTGAGGGGGCGGCGACGTCCCGCAGATGTCCTTGCCCGGCTTGCAGACGCCGGCGGCGCAGGTGTCGCCGCTGCCGCAAGGATCGCCGTCGTCGCAGGGTGCGCCCTCTTTCATTTGTACCGCGGCGCACTGGCAGGCCTGGCAGAGGTTGACGACGCAGGGCTTGGCGGGGCCGCCGGCGCAGTCGGCGTCGGTCGCGCAGCCGCAGGTGTCGGGTGGGCCGGCGTCAGCGGCGTCAGCGGCGTCTTTGGTGCCGGCATCGGAGGCGTCGCTGGTGTCTTTGGCGTCACTCGCGTCCTTGGCGTCGGCGTCCGCGACTTCAAAGGCGTCAATGGCGTCAATGGCGTCAATGGCGTCAAGGGCGTCAATGGCGTCTGTGTCGGCGCCATCGGCGCCATCGGCGCCATCGGCGCCATCGGCGAGATCGCCGCCGCCGCTGTCGAGGTCGGAGTCTGCGCCGCCGCCGAC
>SXNM01000387.1 GCA_005777155.1 Pseudomonadota bacterium
CGGCGGCGGCGCGGACGCCTTGGGTCAAAGGCGTCTCGGCCCGGCTCGCCGCGGTGGCGGCGGTGCGCGAGAGCGGCGGCGCGCTCGGCGCGTCTGGCGGGTCGGCGGAGGGCTCTTGCAGTGCGTCGACGTAGCGGGCGAAGGTCGACTCGTCGACCGGCGGCGCCTCGGGCGGCAGGTCGAGGCCCTCTTCATCAGGCTCAGGTTCGACGGCCTTGGCGGGCGGTCGGCTGGCCGGCTTGGCGGCGGCGACAACCGGGACCGCCTGCGCTGGCGCCACGACCGCGGCCGGCGCGCCAGCTCCTTCAGTGTCCTCGCCGTCCGCTCCCTCGGCGTCCGCGGCCTCGTCCTCCAGGAACTCATCGACGTCGACGCCGCGCAGCCGCGGTACGGCTTCCTTGCCGAGATCCGTGAGGCCCCAGCGGATGCCGATGAGTTTGATGCGCCCGCTGGCGACGGTCCACTTGATCCAAGCCTGAAAGTCCGTGAGACGAAGATGCTTTCCGGGGTAGACGTAGCTCGTCAGCATGCGATGGAGCTCGTGCGTCGAGTGCAGCCGGCCGCCACCCTCGCTGTCTAGCGCTTCCAACACATATTTGCACAGCAGCGTGTTCTCGTCGTAGAGCCGCTTGTAGAGGTGCGACTTCTGGGCCTCTGCGTCGTCGATGGCGAACATCTGCGTCGCCCAGGGGCCAAGGCTGACCTTTGCGCCCTTGGTGCGGACGTCGACGAGCTCGAGCGCCACCGGCACCGACTCCTTGTCCCAAGCGCTCTGCTCGCGCAGCCACTCGCGCAGGTCCTTGGAAGTGGGCGCCGTCCGCTGAATATGACCAAAGAGCTTGTTCACGAACGGGATCAACTCCTGCTCGCGCACCTCTGGGAAGCCTGCGTACTCGATCCGCTGCACCATCGTCGCGCCTCCCACCCGCTCGCTGCGGCCGCTCAGGATGGTAGGTCTAGGCCAGAGGCTTGGCAATCAGCGCCGACCGCGGCCCAAGTTCCGACACCGCGAGCCCAGCGCTTGGCTCGACAGCGGCGACTTGCCATGACCGACCGCGTCTTTGGCCGTCCCTATTGTGGGGATCTCGGCGCCCCATGGCTGGAACGCGTGGCGTTTACATGCACTCGCCCTAAAGGGCCTCGCCAGAGCCTGCGACCACGACGGCCAATGGGGACCGGCTCCCGGAGCCGCCGCCAGCGCCGTCGTCGCGGCCGTACGACGAGGTGGCCGCGCGGTTGACCCTGGCGCGCGAGTCCCCTACGATCCTGGGCCGGGTATCGGGCAGGAGGGCGCGCGTTGAATTGCGGCGAAGTCAGCACGGACGAAGTCGAGCGCCCGATAGCGAGGCCCGCTCTGGCGCTGGCAGTGCGCCGCAACCCAGGGTGGGCGCTGCTGACCCTTGCGGCGCTGATCGTGACCTCGACCTGGGCCGGCCCGGCCTACGCCGCTCGAAAGCGCAATGAGCGCGACCGTGTGTGGGTGATGCGGGTCGAGAGCACGCAGGTCAATGACGACACGCGCAAGGAGCTGACCCAGACCCTCAGCAGCGCCGCCAACGCCTACAAGCACTTTGAAGTGCGCACCTCCAAGGTCGATCCGGTCGAGGAGATGTTCGAGTTCGAGTGCACCGAGGCCGGCGTGGACTGCCTGACCAAGATCGGTCGCAAGCACAAAGTCGACAAGGTGATCTACTCTGAGGTCTCGAAGGACGGCGAGGGCAAGCTCGAGTGGTCGCTGCGCGTGGTGGGCTTGGAGCCCGTGCCGCGTGTGGAGCAGTCGACCCGGCACCTGCTGGAGGGCCAGGACGCCACCAAGATCGCAGAGAAGGCCTTGCTGGTGCTGATCGGCCCGGTCGACCTGCCGACGCGCGGTGACGCCGCCCTTGGGACATTGGCGGTGCGGCTCGCCGGCGGCGGAGTGGCCCTGGTCTACGTCGACGACAAGCTGCTGGGCCGCACGTCGGTGGGTGGGCTGACGGCCCAGCTACCTGCCGGTCGCTACCGCCTGCGCGTGGTGCGGGCGGGGTACCGCGAGTTCCAGACCATAGTGGTGGTCGCCGCCGAGAAGGCGACGGAGCTGGCGGTCGCGCTCGAGTTGGCGCCCGAGCCCACCCGGCCGCCCCCTGGTGCGCCGACCAAGGACGACGGCGTAGCCAGTAGCCCCTGGTTTTGGGTCGGCGTGGGCGCGGTCGCTCTGGCGGGCGCTGGCGTGGCGGCCTACCTGCTGATGCGCGGCGACGACGCGCCCGAGATCGGCAAGGCGACGTTCACCTTCGACTCGTCGACCGCGCACCTCGATCCCATCTTTGGTGCTCGATGATCGGCGCACGCAGCCACCAGGGGTTCGAGTCCGGACCCGTCGTTGGGCAGGTCGGCGGCTGCCCGCGAGACGGCGCCAGCAGCGGCGATGGCTGGGCGCCGGAGGGCCAGCGCCGGTGCAGCCGACGTCTGCTGGAGCGCTCGGCGGTGCAATGCTCAGCGCTCTTGACCTCGGCGCTGCTGGCCTCCGCGCTGCTTGCCAGCAGCTGCGCGCAGGGCGAGGGCGCGGCAGGCGAGAGCGGCCTCGGCGTCATGCGGCTGGCGCTCGGCGCCGCGATCCCGGGCGCCACTCACATGCGGGTCGACGTCTACCATGGGCCGCTGGTCAACGCGGCGTCATCGGCCAAGTACGCCTTGGCTTGCGGCTCCTACCTCGACGCCGATGGCGCACCGCTCAACCCGTTCACGCTCGACAAGTTGCCGGCGCGCAAAGACTACGCGGTGACCGTGCGCCTCTACAGCGACGCGGCCTGCACGACTGAGGTCTTGTTCGCCTACCGGGCCGAGATCGCGGTCCAGGCTGACGCAAGCGGCGCGCAGGACAACCCCTACTACTTGCAGCCCGCGATGCTAGGCGCTTTTGCCGGCATGGCGGTGGCCAGCGACAGCGTACGCGCCGAGGTGGCCAAGCGCTCCTGCACCAGCGACGCCGAGTGCACCACGGCGCATCCGGCGGCGGTCTGCGCCGGCAACAAGTGTGCGCTCGAGAGCCTGTTTCCGCTCAACGGCGGGGCGCGGCGCGGCATGGCGGCGGCGGTCGGCCTCGCCGATGGCCGGGTGGCGGTCCACGGCGGCGCATCGGTACAAGGTGACGGCAACCTATGGGCGGCCACATCGCAGCGCGTCGAGATCTTTGACCCTAGACTGGGTCGCTTCGAGCAACCGGCGGCGATCGTCGCCGGCTTCGAGGACGCGGCGCGGGTCGCGCTGGCGACGGCGAGCTCAAACGAGGCGGCCGCGTTCCTCGTCGCGGGTGGCAGCGCACGCATCGTCATCGGTCGCGATGGCGCCAAGCTGCGCACCGGCCTCGACGACGCGACCTGCGGATCGGTGAGCGACTGCCCCATCAGCGCCGGTGTTTACCGAGTCGATCTGCAGGGTCGACAGGCGACCTCGGCGCCGCTGCCGGCGCCGCGGGCATTGCCGATCGTCGCCCAGGTCGCGACGGCGCAGGGGCCAAGGCTCCTTGTCGCTGGCGGCGCGACCGTGCCGCTGCCGAAGTCAGGCGACCCGCGCACCGGCGACTCACAGCTCTGCACGCTGGATGGCAAGGTGGCGACGTGCACCGCCTCCAAGGCCCTGATGCAGGCCGGCCGCGCCGGCGCCGCCACGCTCTGCCTCGACACCACCGAGTTGTCGCCGCAAGGCTGCAAGCGGCTGCTGGTCCTCGGTGGTCGGGCCAGCAAGTCGGCGCAGCTGGCGGAGATCTACCACGCAGGCAACGACGAGTTCGAGCCGGTGGCCATCGGTCCGGGCATCAACCCCGAGCAGTTGCACGGCGGCAGCTTGGTGCGCCTCGACGACAACCACGCCTTGCTGGTCGGCGCCACCTCCGCGGCCCTATTTCTGGAACCGGCGAGCGCAGCGACACCAGGGGCCTTGGCGCCACTGGTGGTCACCATCGATGAGTCGACCAGCCCGCTGCGTTTGACGCTCGCTGAGGCGCCCCTCGGCGGCTTCGCCGGCGGTGACGGCGGCAAGCGCGCCCTGCCGGCGGTCGCCGCCTTGCCAGCGCGGGCGGGCGCAGCGGCGGAGGTCTTGGTCGCGGGAGGCGTGGACGCGGATGGCAAGATCTTGGCGGACGCCTTGGTGTTCGACGCCAGCGGCGCGGCAGTCGCGCGGGTACCCCTGGAGGCCGGCCGCTACGGTGCGCGCCTGGTCGCCATCGGCGGCACCAGCCCCTTCGGCGGCTGCGCGATGCTCGTCGGAGGCTTCGGTGCCGGGTCTGGCGCGGCCAGCAAGGACGTGGCCTTGGCGCACATCGAGCTCTACTGCCGCAAGCCCCTCAAGCCCTGAGCCAGCGTGGCCCACTTGTCGGCGCGAGGTGCGGCGTGGCTGGGTGGCGCGCTGGCGACCCTGCCCTGGCTGTTGACCTCGGCGCCTGGCGCGGGCTTCTACGACGCGGGTGAACTGGCGGCGGCGGCGACCGAGCCTGGAGTCCCGCACCCCACCGGCTTTGCGCTCCTGCTGCTCCTCGGCCAGTTGGCGCAGGGCCTGCCCTTTGGCACGCTCGCGGGCAAAGTCCACGCCATCGGCGCGCTGGCCGGCGTTGCTGCGGCGGCGCTGTGGTGGCGGGCCGGCCAGCGTGACGCCGGAGCAGCTGCAGCGCTCGATCCCGACGCCGCGTCTCCGCCGGCTTGGACGCTAGCGACGACGGCTGCGGCGGCGCTTGTCGCGGTGTCGCCGCCGCCGCTGGCGCTGCACTTGCGCCAAGCCGAGGTCTATCCGCTGCTGCTCCTCCACGCGGCCGCGGGCGTTGGCCTCGTGCTCAGGTGGCGCGGGCCGGCGCGGCTCGTCGGCGCCGGGCTGCTCTTCGGCCTCGCCTGCGGCCTGCACGCCG
>SXNM01000388.1 GCA_005777155.1 Pseudomonadota bacterium
GACCCTGCCGTTCGTGTCGTTCGGTGGTACCTCCCTGATCCTCATGGCCTTCTCAATCGGAGTCCTGCTCAACGTTGGCCGCGGCGGAGCGCCCCGTTTCGCAGAGGCGCGGCCGGCGCGCGATCGGCGGCCCTTCGACGTCTCTGCTTGGTCGCCGGGGAACCTCATTCGGCGCTACCAATCGCCCGGCAACACGCGCCAGTTGCGCCCGTGGCGGTCGCCATGAGCGTACGCCTGCAGGTCGCAATCGCTGGTGGCGGGACAGGGGGCCACGTCACACCGGCGCTGGCCATCGGCGACGCCTGCGTGGCTGCGGGCTTGCCGGCGCCGCTCTTCATCGGCACCTCGCACGGGCTCGAAGCGCGCCTCGTGCCCCAGCGCGGCTACAGGCTGCTCGTGGTACCCGGCGAACGACTCGTCAACACCGGCCTGCTCGGCAAGCTGCGCGGCGCGTGGGCCCTCTGGCGCGGCGTACTGGCGGCCCGGACGCTGTTGCGCGACCACGGCGTCGGGCTGGTCATCGGCGTCGGGGGCTACGCTTCTGGCGCGGCGCTGCTGGCGGCGCGAACCCTCGGACTGCCCACCGCGATCCATGAGAGCAACGCGGTCCCTGGCCTGACCAACCGCATCCTCGGCCGCGTCGTCCAGCGCTGCTACCTCGGCTTTGAGGCGGCGCTGGCCTCTTTTCCGCCGGCGCGCAGCGTCCTGGTGGGCAACCCCGTCCGCAAAGAGATCGCGAGCCTGCCAGCCGAGCGGGGCCTGCCTTTGGTCGGCAGCCGGCCACTACGGGTGCTCGTCGTCGGCGGGTCGCAGGGCGCGCAAGTCCTCACTGCCGAGGTCCCTGGGCTCCTGCAAGCGGTCGCGGCCCGCCTGCGTGCAGCCGGCTGGGGCCTGCAGGTCGTCCATCAGGTCGGCAAGCTCGACGGCGGCCCGGTGCAGGCGCGTTACCAGGAGCTTGGCATCGACGCCCAAGTCGTCGGTTACATCGACGACATGGCCGACCGCCTCGGCGCCGCGGATTTCGCCATCACGCGGGCCGGCTCCGGCACCATCGCAGAGCTGGCCGCGGCGTCCTTGCCGGCCCTGCTGGTGCCCTTTCCCTTCGCCGCCGGGGACCACCAGGCCGCCAACGCCGCCGCGTTCTGTCGGGGCGGGGCAGGACTGTGGGCACGTCAGGCGGCGTTCGAGGTCGAAAAACTGGCGCCTCAGATCGCCACGTTGTTGACTGATCCTGCGGCGTATGCCGCCGCGACGCGGGCGGCGAGGGCGAGCCAGCGGCCAGACGCAGCGGCGGCTTTGGTGGCCGACTGTATTCGTCGGTCGGAGGAGGGGCGATGATCGGCGACCGCCCAGAAACGCCCAAGAATCGCAGGCGCTCCAGCCGCGCGGCGCTGCTGCGCTCGTTCTCGCTCGGACGGTCGGGGTCCGCCCTCGACTTCGATCCCGGCGGCCTGCTCACTCGGCTGCTGCGTCCGCTGCGGGGCGCCAGCGGCCGCGACCTGGGCCGGGAGGGTGCCGCGGACACCGAGCTCGACGCTGGGGACCGCGCAGAGGCGTCGGCGCCGAATGCCGGGCAGGGCGGCGCAGACGGGCAGGGCGGCGCGGTATCCGGCGCGGACCTCGGCTCTGAGGGCAGCGGGCGACCCCGCGCGGTGTCCATCGCCGGTCTGCACTGGTCGCGCATCGCTGGAACGGTCGCGGCGATCGTCGTCCTAGGCCTCGGCGTGATCATCGCCCGCTCATGGGACAGCTACAACGTCCGCGCCCAGCACCTGCGCATCCGCAAGGTGGAGGTGATCGGCGCTCGCAACGCCAGCATCGAGGCCATCGTCGCCGCCTCGGGCCACCGGCCAGGCGGGCACCTGCTCGACGTCCGCGAGCTCGATGTCGCGACGCGGGTCATGGCGCTGTCGTGGATTCGCAGCGCTGAGGTGCGGGCGCGGGTGCCGGACACCCTGGAAATCCGCGTCGTCGAGCACGAGCCGGTCGCCATCCTCGCCGATGGGCCGCTCTGGCTCCTCGACGCCAACGGCGTCGCATTCCGCGTCTTTGAGGCCGGCGATCCGCTGGATCTGCCGTTGCTCTCGGGCATCCCAGTAGAGGATCTCGCGCCGTTGCCGGTCCCACCGCCGGCGTCGGGACCGGAGGAAGGCAGCGCCACGCCGCAGGTCGCCACCGCGCAGTCCGCGCAAAGCAAGGCCGCCGCAGAGGCCCGCCGTGTGGTCGCGGCCCGCCACGAGGAGCGCCAGTGGCGCGCTCGTCAGCTGGTGCGCCGGCTGGTCGACCTCGCCGCCGCGATCGCTGCCAGCCCGCTGGTGCGCAATTTCCCGCTCGGCGAGCTCGCCTGGGACCAAGTGCTCGGCATCAGCGCAATCTCTGCCAGCGACGGCGCAGAGCTGCGATTTGGCCGCCGCGACGTAGAGGATCGGGGCCGGCTGCTGGCCGACGCCGCCCGCATCGTCGCGACGGTCAAGGCGCGGGGTGAGCGGTTGCGCTACGCCCTGTTCGACACTGACGGTGAGGCCCGCCGCGTCGTCGTCGCCACCGAGCCGATGGGCCCCACAGCTGCCCAGCCAGTCGGTGGACCCGCCGCGGCCGCCCCACCGCCACAGCCCGACGTGGGTCCAGACGGCTTCGGGCTGCTGCCTCCGCCGCTTGCCGCTGCGCTTGCCGCTGCGCCCGCCGCCGCCATCGCCCCAGGCGCCACTGCGCCATCGGCGCCAGCTTCGCCAACCGTGCCTGCTGCGCCCGCTGGGGCCGGCAGCGCAGCCCCGCCCACTCCTCCCCACCACCCCGTCGCAGCGCCCGCTGCGGCACCGCACGCAACGAGGTAGCTTCATGGCACGCACGGGCGAGATCATCGTTGGACTCGACGTCGGCACTACCAAGGTAGTGGCCGCCGTTGGCGAGGTGCGCGAGGACCACAGCGTCGACATCATCGGCGTCGGTATGAGCCCGTCGCACGGCATCAAGAAGGGAGTCGTTGTCGACGTTGGCGAGACGATGGACGCCATCCGCCGGGCCGTGCATGAGGCCGAGCTCATGGCGGGCTGCACGGTCAAAGCCGTCTACGTCGGCATCTCCGGCGGCCATCTGCGCTCGTTCAACAACCTCGGCGTCGTCGCCGTGCAGGGCCAAGAGGTCAGCGCCATCGACGTCGATCGCGTGGTCGAGAACGCCCGCGCCGTCCAGATCCCGGCCGACCGCCAGATCTTGCACACCGTGCCGCAGGAGTTCGTCGTCGACGAAAACGACGGTATCAAG
The DNA here is from genome assembly GCA_005777155.1 of Pseudomonadota bacterium. GTDB lineage: Bacteria > Myxococcota_A > UBA9042 > UBA9042 > UBA9042 > SXNM01. The sequence continues at coordinate 3,265 of SXNM01000388.1, forward strand.
TCGCCGGTCGGCATTCGCGGCTCCAGGTTGCAGGCCAACGTCCACATCGTCACCGCCCTCGACTCCGGGGTGCAGAACGTCCGCCAGTGCGCCGAGCGCTCCGACCTCCATGTCCTCAAGTGCTACGCCGAGCTGCTGGCTTCGGCCACCGCCGTCCTAGAGCCCGATGAGAAGGAGCTCGGCGTAGCGCTGGTCGACATCGGCGGCGGCACCACCGA
>SXNM01000389.1 GCA_005777155.1 Pseudomonadota bacterium
ATGGTCGGGCCGCGCCCCATCGTGCCGGCCGAGCTGCGGCAGGATGAACCCTACGGCGAGATGTTCCTCGCGGTACGGCCGGGCGTCACGGGCCTATGGCAGGTCAGCGGCCGCTCCGATATTCGCTACCCGGAGCGCGCCTTCCTCGACCTCGACTACATCGGCGGCAGCTCACTCGGCAGCGACCTCTCGATCTTGTTGCGGACCTTGCCTGCCGTGCTGCTGCGTCGCGGGGCGCATTGAGCGGCGGCGTCGGCAGAGCCGCGACCACCCTCCCGTGGGCTGTGGCCGCGGCCCTGCTCATCGGTTGTGGCGGCGGGCAGCGGCTGGAGGACCTCGAGGTGCCGGCGCGGCTGCGCCTCGTCGCCTGCGCTGGACACCACCTCATCGTGAGCGGCGAGACCGACGCCACTGAGGTGCTGGCCATCGCCGCCGACGGCGCCATCGTCGCACGGACGCGGCTCGCGCCCGAGAGCTTTGCGGTCGTCGACGCCAACGCCGTCGCGGTGATCGATCGCCTCGGCGGGCGGGTGCGGTCGCGGCGTCACGGTGATGACGTGCCGCGATGGCAGTGGCCGACCCGCGGCAAGGCGGTGGACTTCTCGCTCCGCGACCAGGACGTGCTGGCGCTCGATGACGCTGGCCGGGTCTGCCTGCTGCGATCGGGCGATGGCGTCGAGCTCGATTGCGTCATCCTGGGCGGCGCCGCTGGAGTCGAGCGCGACGGCATGCGCCTGCTCGGCGGCGGGCGCATCGGCGGCCAGCCTTGGGCTTGGCTGCGCGGCCAGAGCAGCATCATCGCCGTCGCCCTGCGCAGCGAGGGCTGCGGCGGCAAGTCATGCGTGCCGCGCCACGACGCCGTGGCCTGGACGTTCGGCTATGGTCCCGAATTGCCGACGCCCCAGCTGCTCGGCGACGCGCTGTGGCTGCAACCCGTTGAGGGGGTGATTGAGCTGCGCGACGGACGGACCGGCCAGCTGCGCCGCAGCGAGCTGGCGCCGCGCCTGGGCCGGGTCTGGCCGGTGGCGGACGTGCTGCTGGTGGCCGGTCTGCGCGACGACGGCGTGCCGATGCTGGCGGCCCTGGACGCCAACAGCGGCGACCTGCGCTGGCAGCGGCGCTGGCGCGACACTCTACTGCCGACGCGCGCCGTCACTGGACCAGGGATCCTGCGGCTGTTCGCGACGGACAGCGACGAGACGGTGATCCGCGCCAGTGACGGCGGCTTGCTCGGCGAGCTGCCCGCGACACGCGTCTCGGTCGCCAACGAAGAGAGCTGGCTCGGCCAGCTCGCCGATGGCCGCCTGTTGGCGAGCCCACTCGCGACGCGCGACCGACCGGAGATGCCAGCGCCGCCGCGGATGCCCGCCTGGCTGCGAGACGGTACCGAGCTGCACTATGTCGTTCGCTGGCCCAACGAGCCGCCGCGGCGGGTGACGCTGCGCCTGCAAGAGTTCGCCAAGTCTGGCGCGCGGGTGCAGTTCCCTGGTCCGGGTGGCGCCTCGCTGACCCAGCTGTGGACGGTGGACGCGCTGGAGTCGGGCCGGGGCCTCTGCCTGCTGCCCCGCCAGGGCGACCCCGAGGCCAGTCGCTGCCCGGCCGTATTGGTCGGTCGCGCCACGGCACAGTCCCTCGTCAAGGGCCAGACCGAGGCCATCGATTGGCCAGGGGCGCCGACGCTCGGCACGACGTACGCCGGGCCGGGCCTGCACGCCGCAGGTCTGCGCCTCGGCGACTCCGAGGCGACCCAGCTTCACCTGCTGCCCTCGCTGCGCATGCGCGCCAGCCAGGGCGAGGGCGTGCTGGAGGTCGGCGCCTGGCCTGATGCGCCCTTGCTGCTCTACCTCGAGCGCGGCGCCCTCAAAATCACCTTCGTGGGCGCCGCCACGCTCCCGGCGACCTAAGACGCAGCGTTGGCGGCGTCGGCCGGAGCTGCGCTAGCGAAGGCGCCACGACACTGCCCGAACGCAGCCAGCAGGCGCGGCGCCGTGTCGACTGCCCGCTGGGTACCGTGCGCCACCGCTCTCGCGACCGCCAAGCTCAGCGGGTCAGCCAACGCGACTGACGGATGGTCAGCAGCGCCAGTGGGTAAATCCACTGCAAGGTCAGCAGCGCAAACACGGCGTAGGCGAGGGTGTAGACGGCGTCAAAGGTCCGCTCGCTCTTCAGAAAAATCGCCATGTGAACCAGCGCCACGCACAGCGCCATCGACACCGAGCGCAGCAACAAGTCGGGGTGTAGGAACAGGAGCAGCCAGCCAGCGATCAGCAGGTAGAGGCGCAGCGGGAACTGTAGGTAGTTGAACACGCCGTCGATGACGCCCGGCAGCCGCCGCCAGCTCTGCAGCACGTCGCCGATGTTGGCGACGTAGAGCGTGCTCTCGCGCAGGTTGCTGCGGGCCCAGCGCAAGTACATCAGCGACAAGCGCTTGTAGGTCGTCGGCACCGTGGTGCGCGCCACGGCGTTGCCCTGGTAGACCGTGCGCTTGCCGGACCACAGGACGCGGTTGGCGAGGTGGTGGTCGTCGCCGTTGCTGCAGCGCGCGCCGAGGAAGGTCACGTCGCGCCAGGCCTCCCAGTGCGGTCGCACGGTCGCGACGCGGTACGCCGAGAGCGCGCCCGGCGTGACAAAGACGCTGCCGAGCTGGCTCTGGTAAGCGCGAGAGAAGTCGAAGCCGATGCGGTAGCGCACAGCGAGCATGCGCGTCAGCAGGTTGCGCTCGCGGTTGAGGACGTCGATGCGCCCGGCGACGGCGCCGACCTCAGCGTCGAGCGCCAGCGGCGTGACCAGGCAGCGCAGGGCGTCGCGGGCGACGACGGTGTCGGAGTCGACGGTGACTACGACGTCGCTGTCGACGCGGCCAAAGCCGGTAAAAAGGGCGAAGCGCTTGCCGCGGTTCTGCTCGTGACGGAGCAGCGTGACCCGAGTCGGGGCCGAGAGCGCGGCCTGCTCGGCCCACCGCGCGGTGTCGTCGCCGCTGCCGTCATCGACGCAGACGATGTGGAGCTTGTGGATGGGGTAGTCCGAGTTGAGCAGCGCGCGGATGGCTGCGGCGACGGTCGGGCCCTCGTTGTAGGCCGGGATCACCACCGTCACCGTCGGGAGGCGAAGGTCGTCGGCAGCAAGCGGCGGCAGCGGCTTGTAGCGCAGCCAGAGCGTGACGCGCCAAGTAAGCGAGACTATGGCGAGAAAAGCAAGGAACAGTGCGGGCTTACCGAAGAGCGGCCAAAGCGTGGGGCCGAGGTAGTCTTTGGCGAGGGCGACGCGCGACGGGCCGAGATCGGCGGACCACAGCGCCACGACGGCCGTGACGGCGCCGACCACGATGAGGACGCGCTCCAGGACACCGGCCGCGGGGCCCGAGTCTGCGTGGCTACCGGTCGACGTTTGGCACTCGACAGCAGACGTGCGGTCGGCGCTGACACCAGCGATGGCGCCGAGGTGCTCGGCGTCAGGGGCGTGTCGGCGCTGCAAGACTTGCATCCACGCGATCATGGACTGCCCCTCCGGGGCCATGGCGCCAGCGGACGGTGCCACGACTCGGGCCCCGCGTCGCACGACAGCTCGTACTCTAGCCCTGCCGTCAGGGCACGCAAGGGAACAACGGATAGGTCTCCCCGGCACTTCACTGGTCGCGTTGTGACGACGCGGCGGGGCCGCAGCGCCGCTGACGCGGGCGGCCGCAGCGCCGGGAACGCAGAGGCAGCAGCGCCGATGGCGTGACGGGCGGCGACATCGGCGGCGCGGCTGTTGGTTGGCAGGTAACAGGGCTGGCAGCCAGCGGTGTTGAATGTTGCGGCGGGCCCAGTCGTTGCCTAGTCTTCACGCGGCGCCGCAGCTCGGCGCCCCCCCCGCCGCCAGGAGGCCACCGATGTCGATCCACTCCCCGCGCCGCTCCGCCTTGCAGAGGCCGCTCTTGGCGGCGACTCTGGCGCTCGTCGCTAGCGGCTGCGTCTCGAAGCTCACGGGCAATGAGGGCAACCTAGTGTTCAGTTACGTCGCGGACGACAACGCATTTGACTTCAACAAGGCCATCGCCGTCGGCGCACGACTCGATATCGCGGTCGCCGAGACCGGCAGCGAGAAGCCAGCGAAGCTGCAGGTGGCGACTTCTGCTGACACCAAGGTGCTCTCGGTCGTCGGCACGGCGGCAAGCGCCGTCACGGTGGAGGGCGTCGGCGACGGCAACACCTTGCTGGAGGTGGAGGCGACGCTTTCTGGCGGTGAGACCGTCTCGGACTCGGTCAACCTGCGCGTCCGCAAGCCAGAGGTCCTGCAGCTGCGCCACGTCTGCACCAATGACAGCAAGGCCCACTACTTGACCGGCAACTTGGTCGGCGTGGCATACGAGCTGGAGCTCAAAAACGGTGACGATGTCATCGGATACGGCCTCCACCCAGTCAAGCTGACGCCAGCGTCTGGCGCGACGCTCGACAGCAAGGCCAAGGCGCAGCAGTTCTTGTGGCTCACCATCGGCGAGACGCCGGGCAGCGTGGAACTGGCGAGCACCATCGACAGCCACAAGCTGACCCTCGAGGTGGTGGCCCCGGCCGCCATCGACGGCGCGCTGCTCGACGGCGACGCGGTGGCGACGACCGCGCTGGTCGGCGCCAAGAAGCTGATCCACGTCCGGCCCACCGTCGGTGGCGGCCCGGTGTGCGGCGCCAACACGGAGTTCTCGGCCGAGTCGACGGCGCCAGAGGTCTGCAAGGTCAAGGCGCTGACGGTCGCCAACGCGAACGACGGCACCATCGACGCCTGGGGCTGGATCGAGGTCGACGCGCTCAAGATCGGCGTCTGCACCTTCGAGGTCCACTACCCGAAGGCGAAGGGCGGCGCGGGCCTCAAAGCCAACCTGGAACTCACCGTCAAGCAGTTGGTCGGTCCTTGAGCGCGATCGCGGTCAGGCGCAGCGACGGCGGGCGGCGACAGCGCAGCGCGCGGCGGGGGCGCTGATGCCAGCGCTGCTGGTCGGGGTGGAGCCGCCCGGCGCGGACTCGGCCGCCATCGCCACGATCGCGGCGCCATACCTGCGTCTCTTGCCCCTGGACTTTGCGGCGGCCGTGCGGCGTAGCGTCGGCCTCTTGGAGTTGGCACAGCCGGAGGAGGCGGTCGAGGCGGCAGCGGCAGCGTTGCGTGCAGCCGGCAGGCGGTACTACGCCCTATCGCCCCAGCTGTTGCCGCGCCTGCCCAAGCCGCTGCAGGCCTCGACCCTGGACCCGCGCGATGCCCAGCGGCTGCTGGCGCAGGTGCAACTCACCGGACCGCCCGAGGCCGTGCCGTGGACCAGCGTCCTGGTGGCGCTGCCTGTGCAGCTCGGCAGTGGCGCTGCGGTTCCTGCGGCGGGCGCCGAGGCCGGTCAGGCCCAGCCTCTGGCGCGCAAGGTGATGGGCGTCGCGAGCTCTCTGGCCTTCACCGGCGGCCTGAGCTTGCTGGCGGGCAAGGGAAAAAAGGACGCCAGCGAGAAGTCGCGCGAGCGCCCTGCCGCCGAACCGTCGCGGGCGCTGCTGGTGCTCGTCGCCGTCCGCGGACCGGGCGACTTTGTGCGCCTGCACACCTACGCCGATCGCTGCAACTACCGCGTGCTGGCGGCGCCGCAGCCCAACGCGGAGGCGAACTGGCGGGCCTTGCTCGCTGCGCTGCGAGCGCGTCTGCCGACGGGCGTGGCCGGCGCAGAGGCGCTAGCGGCGGCGGAGACGGGCCAGCGCGGGCCGCTTTTTGCCGACGACGCCGCGCTCGTCGAGTATACGCGCTGGCAGCTGGCCTTGTGCGTCCTGCGGCGCCTTGGCCACCTGCGGGAGTAGGCTGAAGCTGGACGTCGCAGAGCTGGGCGGGCGAGAGATCGTCGTCTGGCGGAGAACCCGGCGCGGCTAGTCAAAGCCGCCGCGGCGGGCGGTCTCACCATACGCCGCGCCGGCTGGCGTGAGGGTCCGAGCCTTGGTGGTCGTGTCGACCTCGTAGAGGCCAAAGCGCATCGCCATGCCGTGATTCCACTCGTAGTTGTCGAGCAGCGACCACGCGAAGTAGCCGCGGACATCCACCCCGGGCTGCTGCATGGCGCCGTGCAGGGCCTGGAGGTGCGGGCGGAAGTAGCTTTCGAAGGCTGCGGCCTTGTCGCCAGACGTGCCGTTCTCGGTGATGTAGATGGGCAGCTTGTACTCGGTCGCCGCCCAGGTCACGACCTCGGCCATGCCCTGCGGATAGTCCTGCCAGACTCCGGCGGCGAGATCGGGCGAGCTGTCGAGGTAGGGGAACTTGTCGGCGGCGCCCGGAATCGGCTTGCCTTGAGCGAGGATGCGCGTGTAGTAGTTGATGCCGATGAAGTCCATCTTGCCCTTCATGTCGTCGCGCGTCTCCTCGAAGACGCCGTCGAGGTTGCGGTCGAGCTTGCCGTAGACCGTCGCCTCCAGAAACACGCGGTTGTAGACGTGGGCGAGGTGCTCGGCGGCGACGACGTCCTTCGGGTTGTCCGGGTTGCTCGGCTTCATGGCGACGAGGTTGGGGACGAGGCCGACCTGCGCGGCCTTGCCGTCGCCATCGACGTCGATCTTGTCCTCTTGGTGGACGGCGTCATACATGCGGGCGTGGGCCTCCATCATGGTGAAGGCGACGGCGACTCCGTCTTCCCAATAAAACGTCAGCGCCGGCGGATTGGTTCGGTCGGCAGATGGCAGCAGATAGCCTGAGAGGACCACGGCGAAGGGCTCGTTCAGCGTCGCCCAGAGGTCGATCTCCGCGCCGTAGGTGCGGGCGCACCAGCCGGCGAAGCGCGCCAGGTGCGGCACGATGACGTCCTTGTCGACCCAGCCGCGCGCCTTGCAAGTCGTCAGGTTGGCGTTGCAGGCCTTGCCGTCGTGGATCCACAGCGGCAGCGTGTAGTGATTGAGCGTGACGAGCAGCGTCAGCTTGCGCTTGCGCGCCGCCTGGAACATCGCGCGGTAGTGGTCACGCGCCTTGGCGTCGACGAAGGCGTCGAGGTCGGCGACCGACTTGGCGTTGGCGGCGTCGGCCTTGGGGAACAGCCGGCTCCACTCGATCGAGAGGCGAATCGCGTTGTTGTGGAGGCCCTCGGCGGCGCGCTGGAAGTCGTCGTCGTAGGTCTCCCACATGCCCGGGCCCACGCTGACGGGCTGCCCGCTCACGTGGTTGCCCTTGTCTTTCACCATCTTCGCATCGGTGACGAACTGGTACCAGTCGGAATTGCGGTCCTCACAGGCCTCAGCGGCCAGCGTTGGGCAGCCCATATCGACCTGAAAGCCGGCGGTGGCGGTGCCCCAGAGGAAGCCCTTGGGGAAGGCGAAGGCGGGCGCTTTCTCTGCCTTTGCGCCCGAATCCGCCGTCTCGCTGCAGGCCGAGAGCGCAGACGCGGCGACGATGAGCGCGGCGACCACTCGCGTGACGACGCCGGGGACCCGATGGCGAACGAACATGGCTACCTCTGCGGGGCGACTCAGCGCGGCGCTACACGACGACGCTGACCATTTTGCCTGGCACGACGATGACCTTGCGCGGCGGCTTACCGTCGAGCCACTTGGCGACTCGCTCGTCGGCGAGGGCCCAGACCTCGAGCTGGTCGGCGGTGACGTCCACGGGCGCGACGAGCTTGCTGCGGACCTTGCCGTTGACCATGATCGCCAGCTCGACCGTGGCCTTCACGAGGCGCAGCTCGTCAAAGGCCGGCCAGCCGCCGTCGACGATGGGCGCCTGCTGGCCGAGCCGCTGCCAGAGCTCCTCGGCGAGGTGCGGCGCCAGCGGGGCCAGCAGCCGGGCGTAGTCGAGCGCGATGGGGCGCTGCAGGGTGTCGCGCTTGAGCAGCAGGTTGCAGAGCTCCATCAGCTTGCTGATCGCAGTGTTGAAGCGCAGGTGGCGCAGATCGTCCGTCACCCCGGCGATGGCGACGTGGCGTGCAGCCTCGACCTCGTCGGGCGCGTCGCCCTCGACCAGCGGCTTGTGGAACAGGCTCCAGACGCGCTGCAGGAAGCGGCGAGTGCCGTGCAAGCCGGCGGTCTGCCAGGGCTTGATCTTCTCAAGGGGGCCCATGAACAGGATGTAGAGGCGGAAGGCGTCGGTGCCGAAGCGGTCGATAACATCGTCGGGGTTGATGACGTTGCCGCGCGACTTGCTCATCTTCTCGCCATCTTCGCCAAGGATTAGACCCTGGTTGAGCAGGCGCGGAAATGGCTCGTCGTCGGGCACAACGCCGCAGTCGAACAAGACCTTGTGCCAGAATCGGGCGTAGAGCAGGTGCAGGACCGCGTGTTCGGCGCCGCCGACGTAGAGGTCGACCGGCCCCCAGTACCCGATGGCGTCCGGGCTCGCCGGCGCGGTGCTGCAGCGCGGGTCCATGAAGCGCAGGTAATACCAGCAGCTCCCAGCCCACTGCGGCATGGTGTTCACCTCGCGGGCGAACCACTCACCATCGCGCTGGAAGAAGCGCCACTCTAGCGCCTTGGCCAGCGGCGGCTGGGCGTCTCCGGTCGGCGCGAAGTCGTCGAGGGCGGGCAGGCGAATGGGCAGCTCGTCGTCGGTGACGGGCTGTGGGTTGGCGTAGTCGATGTGGACAGCGTCGCCGCGGCGTGGGTCGAAGAGGGCGCGGTCGGCCCCGGGTCCGGGGAAGCAAGGATAGACGATCGGGATCGGCTCGCCCCAATAGCG
>SXNM01000390.1 GCA_005777155.1 Pseudomonadota bacterium
CCCCGACCGTATCGCCGCGCCCGATCAGCGCGTAGGTCGCTGGATCCTCAGCCGGGATCCGCGCCATGTCGATGTCGACGCCCTTGTGCTCACGCAGCATCGCGAAGGCGCGATCCAACTGCGTGAGCGCCCCCAGCGCCAGCAGATCGACCTTGAACAGGCCGAGCGACTCGACGTCCTCCTTGTCCCACTGGATCACGGTGCGCCCCGGCATCGCCGCGTTCTCGATCGGCACCAGCGTCGACACCGGATCGTGGCCGAGGAGAAAACCGCCTGGATGAATCGAGAGGTGGCGCGGCAAATCCTGGATCTCTTGGCCGAGCTGCATCAGCCAGCGGTGGCGCGGCGCGCTCGGGTCCAGGCCGGCGCGCTGCAGGGCCGCGGCGTCGGGCCCCTCGTAGGGATCGCAGAGGCGAGCCAGACGGTCGAGGGCGGTCGCCGAGAGCCCGAGCGCCTTGCCGACATCGCGGACCGCCGAGCGCCCTCGGTAGCGGATGAAGTTGGCGACCATCGCCGCGTGGCTGCGGCCATGCCGCTCGTAGACCCAGGCGATCACCTCCTCGCGCCGGCCGTGGGCGATGTCGAGGTCGATGTCCGGCGGCTCTGCGCGCTCCCGCGACAAGAAGCGCTCAAAGAGCAGGTCCATCCGCACGGGATCGACCGCCGTGATGCCGAGGCAGAAGCAGACCGCTGAGTTGGCCGCCGAGCCGCGCCCCTGCGCCAAGATCCATTGGCTACGGCAAAATTCCACGATCTCGTGCATGGTCAGGAAGTAGCCTGGGTAGTCGAGCTCATCGATCAGCGCCAGCTCCTTGTCGAGCTGCGCCTGCACGCGTTCGGGGATCTCGCCGCCATAGCGCGAGCGCGCCCCCGCCAGCGTCAGCCGCCGAAGCAGCCCGGCGGAGGTCTGGCCATCCGGCATGGGCTGACTCGGGTAGCGGTAACGCAGCTCGCCGAGCGAGAAGGCACAGCGCTCGGCGATCGCCTCGGTGCGGAGGATGGCGGCGGGGTCGTCGGCGAACAGCGCGGTGAAGGCGTGCCGCGACTTCAGGTCGTGCTCGCCGTTGGGCGCCAGCAGCCGCCCCGCGGCGTCGATCGTGGTGTGGTGGCGGATGGCGGTCAGCACGTCCTGAAGCGGCCGGCGACCGACGTGGGCGTAGCGCACCTCGTTGGCGGCCGCGAGGGGCAGCGCGAACTCAGCCGCCCGGCGGCGCAGCAGGGCCTCGCGCTGCGGCTCATCGCTGCGGCGGTGACGACAGCAGAGGCCGTAGAGGCGGTCGCCGAACGCCTCGCGCAGCAAGCGATGGGTGGCGGTGGGATCGAGATCGGCGCGCTGCAGCAGCGACTCGGCGCCGCCCCAGAGCGCGACCAGACCCTCGGCGTGGGCGGCGACCTCCTGCCAGCGCACGATCGAGCGACCCTTGGGCGCGCGCTGGCGCCCGAGGCTGATGAGCTGGCACAGGTTGCTGTAGCTCCGGCCATCGGAGCAGTGCAGGACGATGGTCGAGAAGGCCTCGGCGTGCTCGGCGCTGCCGACGATGCGCGGCTCAGCCTCGGCGGCCAGTGCGTCGGCGTCGAGATGGGGGTGGGCGACGGTGATGGTGCTGCCGACGATGAGGTGCAGGCCCAGCTCGCGCGCTTTGACATAGGCGCGGACCACGCCATGGACCCCATCGCGATCGCAGAGGGCGAGGCGCCGATGGCCGAGGTGGTGGGCCGCCTCGACCAGCTCATCCGGCGCGCTGGCGCCCTCCAGAAAGCTGAAGTGTGACTTCATATAAAGTGGCGTATATTCATACATTCATGGATGGTTCCAGAAGATGACCCCTGTGGGCGACGGCGACAGACCTCGATCGACCTCGCCCCTCGCTGCGCACCAGCTAGCAGACAACTGTCTGACAGACAACTATCTCCATGACAAGCGCGCAAACTCCCTTCATGCTCACCGGCATCCAAAGGAGGGACAGCCATGACGCTCAAGGACATCCTCTGCACCCCTGCGCTACGACCAAGGCTGGTGCAGGCCTGCGTGCAGCTGGTCGACGACGAGGTCGCGAGCAAAGGCGGCCTGTCTGGCATCGCGGTCAAGGGCGCCTTCAAGGTCGTCAAGGCGATCAAGCCCGGCTTCATCCCCGAGATCGTCGACGGCCTCTTCGACGAATTCGTCGGCGCGCTCGAGCCGCAACACCGCGCCTGGGCGGAGTCGGGCAAGACAGGCAGCTTCGGCGCCGCGCTGCAGAGCGACCGCCGCGCCACCGCCGACGCCCTGCTCTCGGTGACGGACAACCGGGCCCGCCGCACGCGCCTGACACAGGTCAAGTCGCTCTACGACAAGCTACGCCCCAGCGCCGAGGACCACGTCGCAGCGGCGGTCCCAGCGATGGCCCGCGTCCTCGACCCGCACGTCCACTGAGCCCACGCCAGCCGCCGACCGCGCCAGCCAAGGGGCGCCGGCCTTGGTCCATCACCCAAGCAGGGTCAAGCGCAGCGACGCCAGCAGCGCCAGCGCCGCCTCCGCGTCCGCTGGACGCTCCCTCGGCTCCTTGCCGCTCAGGCGATCGATGACGTCCTCCAGCGCCATGACCTGGGCCGCCGGCAGAGGCGACGCGGCAGCGGCCTGGGACTCCTGAAAAGTCGCCGCCTCGGAGACCCGCCGCAACGGCGCCGAGATCAGCCGGGCCACCAGGGTCTTGGTGTTGTGCCCCTCGAACGGCGCCTCACCCACGAGCAGCTCAAACAAGATGGCGCCGAGCGAGAACACGTCGGTCGAAGGCGTCGGCGCTTCGCCGAAAAAGAGCTCTGGCGCGCGGTAGCAGACGCCGCGAATACCGAGCGCGTCGCTGTGGACGCCGCCCACGGCCAGCTGACAGAGGCGGGCGGGCAGCAGCTGGACGCCAAAGAGCTGATCATCGCTGCGCACCAGCACATACTCGGGCTCGACGCCGCCCCAGCAGAGGCCCGCGCGGTGGCTGGCGACCATCGCCCCGGCCAGAGCGCAGACGAGATCGACAGCCGACACAGGGTCCAGGGGCGCGTCGCGCACCAGCAGCGTCCGCAGGTTGATCCCGAGCAGCGGCTCCAGCAACACGAGGATCCGATCGGAGTCGTCGGCAAAACCGGTGACGACCACCTCACCGGGCCGCGGTGACGCCGCCTCGGCCTCGACGGCCTCCAGAAGCCGGATGGTGCGGCAGGGATCAGCCTCTGCAAGCTCGTCAAAAATCAACAACCCGAGGCGGTCGCTGGTGGCGCGCAGATGGCCCTGCCAAAGGGCTGCCTCGCCGACCTCGGCGACCAGCGCTGACAGGCCAAAGCGGGCATCTGGCGCCGCGGTCTCGACCGTGAACCCGAAGGCGGGGATCGTCGGCTTGCGCCATCGCCGCACGTCCTCGGTCATCGACCCTCCCCAACCCAATCAGGCCACCGGCGACCAACCTTACGCGCGCACCCCCCACAACAGCGGGCCAAAGGAGACGATGAGCAGCGTGATGAGCATCACCAGCACCGGGACGACCGTGCCCTCATGGCGCTGCATGAAGGTGCCGCCCCGCCCCGCCTCGTCGGGATCAAACGCGGCGGTTCCAGCCACGACCTGGCGGGCGAGCAGCTGATTGAGCGCGACCGGCGGCGACAGGTAGCCGAGTTCGAAACTCACCAGCGCGACCATCCAGAAGTTAAGCGGGTGAATGCCGTTCGCCTTGGCGATCGGGTAGAGCGTCACGCTGACCAAGATGACGGCGCCATAAGGGTCCATGATCATTCCGATGACGATCAACGTGCACATGACCAGCAACATGGCGTTGAAGGGCGATCCCAGCTCGTGCGGGAACAGCTCAATGACCTCGCTGCGCTCGATGACGCCGCCGAGACACGCCGAGAGGCCCATCAGGATGAGCAGCGCGCCGATGTGGGTGCCGGTGTCGAGCGACGTCGCGCGGAGAGTGCCGGAATTGTCGACCGGTCCGTCGCCGGATCGCTCGGCGTAGCGATTGCGCCGACGGTCCCAGGGGATGAGCGCGATCATCGCCACCGGCAACACGTAGGGCGCGGTGTGCTCGTCGAGCGGTGCGTCGAGGAAGATGTGGAAGAAGGCGATGACGCCGCCAGCGATGAGGCCGTAGGGCAGCAACCGGCGGCTTGCGGCGAGGATCTCGGCCATCGCGTTGGGCCCGGGCTGGATGGTCCACGGCGTAGACCGCCGCACATAGCTGACCAGGGCGAAGATCGCGATGCTGACCGAGAAGACGCGCCAGCCCCAGTAGTAGAGCTCGTCTGTGGTGACGTCGAGGTTCATGCTGGCGACGATGACCACCAGCAGGCACGGCGGCAGCACGACGCCGAAGCTGCCGCTCATCGCGGTGGCGGCGATGGCGCGCTGCTGGGACAAGCCGCCTCGCCGCAGCTCGGTGAACATCGTCGCGCCGAGCGCCAGCACCAGAATGCCCGAGGCGCCCGAGTAGGCCGTCGGCACCGCGGCCAGCACCACCACCAGCAGCGCGAAGAGCTCCGGCGGCAAGCGCAGAGGACGCAGCAGATCGAAGATCAGCTGGCCGAGGCTGGTGTCGCGCAACAAGATGCCGCACCAGAGGTAGAGGCCGACTTGCACATACAAGATGGCGACTGCGGTGATCTTCTCGAGGTAGATCGAGATGCCGGCTTGGTGCCCCTCGACGAGCAAGAAGTAGAAGCCGGAGATCAGCGCCATGTAGGCGTAGAGCGGGATGGCAGCCAGGATCCTGCCAAGGCGCGCCTGCTCGCCGGCGCTGTCGGCTGCGCGCCGTGGCGTCGCCAGCTGCCAGAGGTTGATGGCGACCAGCAAGGCCATGCCCACCATCCAGACGTTCTGCACGGTCTGCTGCAACTCGCTGGTAATGGCGAGGCTGTGGTACGCCGAGACGCCGACCAAGGCGTTGGCGCCGAGCTGGGCCGCGACAGAGGCCCGGTCCTCGGCCATGTTGGTGGCGTCGCGCAGCACGATGTGGTGTCGACGCAGGGTCGTCAGGATGGCGGTGAACATCAGGATCAGCGCCATCAGCAGCGGCATCAAGGCCACGCCGAGCTGGTTGAGCTCGCCCGCCAAGTGCTCGACCCGACAAAACAACCGCTGGCTGTCCGTCAATGCCAGCGCGGGGCCAGCGACGACCGCGGCGGCGGCGACTTGACCAGGGCCTGCCGCGGCGGCGGCTGGCGGGGTCGGCGCGTCGAGATCAGCGAGCAAGTCGTCGGACTCCGTGGCGCCGGTCGCGCTGGCGTCGGAGGGGCTGGCGGCGGCGGGGTCGGCGGCGGTAGGGCTGGCGGCTGCCGGCGCGGCGGCTACTGGCG
>SXNM01000391.1 GCA_005777155.1 Pseudomonadota bacterium
GCCACCTCCGGCCCTACGTGGCGCCCCTCGGCCTGCGCGCCCAGCTCCGCGCCCCGGTGGCCCGCGCCAGTACCCGCGCCCTTGAGCTGCGTAGCCATCGCGTCGGTCAGCGTGTTGCCCTCGAGCTGGTCCTCGACGTCGCGCCCGACCTCGACGGCATCGTGGCGCGGCCCGTCGCCTTCGTCGCCACCGACGGCATGGAGCTGCGCTTCGACGCGCCGCCGCAGCAGCCGACCCACGCGCACGCCGCCGTCGTCAGCGTTGAGGCGCGCCCGGCGGCGGCGGCGATTCATCGCGTCTTTGGCGTACGCTGCGAGGCGACCGACGCCGCGGGCCTCGTGCGTGCCGACGTCTTCCTGCCGTGCCCCTACGAAGTCGCTGTGCTGCCGCGGAGTTGGCGCCTTGACGCCCGACAGCTTCGCGAGACCCGCCGCCAAGTGCTGCGCAGCGCCGGTGGCACCCAGCCCGATCGCGTGGCAGGGCAGGGCGATGAGCTGCGGGAGCTGCGAGAGCACCTGCCCGGCGATCCCTTCAAGCACATCGCCTGGAAGGCCAGCGCCCGCCGCGGCCGGCTGATGAGCCGCGTCTTCGAGCACGAGCGCGCCCGGGCCATTTTTGCCGTCCTCGACTGCGGCGCCACGATGCGCGACGGCGTCCTCGGCCGGGCGGCGCTCGACCTCGGCCTTGACCTCTGCCACTCGCTCGCCGAGGCAGCCGCCCGCGAGAACCTCCCGCTCGGCCTCGCCTTGGTCGACGGCGAGGTGGTCGATCGCACCGCCGTCCACGAGGGCGTCGCGGCGCTGCGTCAGTGCGACCGCGCCTTGCTGGACGTGCGCCGCGTGGTCGCCGAGCGCCTGACGCCACTGCCTGAGGAAGCCCTGCTGCAGCTGGTCGTTGATCACCTGGGCGCGGTCGAGCGCGTGCGGCTGCCGCCTGCGAAGGACTCCGCGTCGTGGGTGACCTGGCGGCAGCGGACGGTGATGGCCGCGCTGGCCCGATTGCCCGAGCGTGAGCGCCACCCGGCCCAGCGTGGGCCCGAGCCGTCATCGCGCGCCGACCTGTCGATCCTGCGGCGCTACTGCCGAGCCGCCGACATCGCGCTGCCCTATCGCGCGTCGCTGCCGCCGGCCGAGCGCGCCGAGGGGCTGATCGCCGGCCTTGAGGTCGCCGGGCGGGCGAAAAAGGGGCCCTTCGCGGTGCTGTTGATCAGCGACTTTCGGGGAATGCGCGGCCACCTCGCGCGGCTCTGGCGCGCGGCTGCCGCCCTGCGTAGCGCCGGCCACCGGGTCGTGCTCGTCAGCGTCGACGAGGTACCACCGGACCTCAGCACCTTCGCGCCGGAGGGCGAGGACGCCGACATGGTGCTTGGGCTCATGCGCGCCGACGTCGCAGCGCGCGCCGAGACGCTCGAGGCCCTGGCCGATGGTGCCCGACGTGCCGGCGCTGGCTGGGTCGCAGATCCCTCGCCGGCGCGCGTGGCGGCGCTGTGGGCGGCAGGGGCGTTTCGTTAGCGCTGGTCGGCAACCGCAGCGCGCCCCGACCTCACGCCGCATCTGGTGAAGCCGGTGCGAGGCTGCTACCTTGCGAACCGCAGCGGGAGGCGTCGATGACATTGCGATTGCGGGTGCGGGGAGGGGCGGGCAGCACGCCATCCGGGGCCGCCGCGGCAGGTGCGCTCGCGCTGGCGCTGCTGTGGGCCGTTGGCTGCGCCGACAGCGACTCAGACGCCGCCGCAACCAAGGACGCCGCCACGGGCGTCGATGACGTGGCTGACGCCGCCCCGACCGACAGCGACGGTGAGGCAGACGCCGCTGCACCTGAGGTGGATGCAGACCCCCCGCAAGACGTCGGCAAGGACAGCCGGTGGACCGGGCAATGCGCCGCCGGGCCGGCCTTCTGCGACGACGGCAATCCCTGCACAGAGGACCGCTGCGACCCGCTCACGGGCTGCTACTCGGAGCCCGTCGGTTGCGCCGACGAAGATCCGTGCACCATCGATGGCTGCGACGTCCTGGTCGGCGGCTGCACCCACGGCAAGAACGACTGTGAGGATGGCAACCTCTGCACAGAGGGCGTCTGCCAGGCCGGCGTCGGCTGCGTCTACGGCCTGCTCGATTGTGGCGACGGCGACCTCTGCACCGCCGATGGCTGCAGCCCGGTGTCTGGCTGCTTGCACCCGCCGCTCAGCTGCGACGACGGCATCACCTGCACCCTCGACGCCTGCGATCCGAAGAGCGGCTGCACACACGTCGCCCCCGAGGGCGCGCTCTGTTGCGAGAGTGTCGCCGACTGCGAGGACCAGAACGTCTGCACACAGCACGCCTGCGTCAGCGGCGCCTGCAAGGATCTGCCGGTCTATGGCTGCTGCCAGAAAGACGCGGAGTGCGATGACGAGAACCCTTGCACCACCGACAAGTGCGCGACCAGCGTCGGCCTGTGCACCCACCCGTTCGTGCCGGGACCCGGCTGCTGCCAGCAGCACGTCGAGTGCGACGACGGCCTCATCTGCACCTATGATCGCTGCGCCAACGGCCAGTGTGGACACGAGGCGCAGTGCTGCAAGAGCGCCGCTGACTGCGGCGTCGCCGCCGGCGCCGTCTGCGCCAGCGCCAGCTGCGTCGGCAGTACCTGCGCCTATAGCCCGCAGCCCGGCGATGGCTGCTGCAAGCCCCAGTTGGCCGAGCTCGGCTTTGAACCGGGCGAGGCGCAAGCAATGACCCTGATACCGAGCAAGTACGGGGTATTTAGCATCGGCGCCTTTGGGCAGGCAGAGACAAAGGCTGGTGTGCAGTCGCTGCGCTACTTGGTCTCAGGCGCCGCAGCCGCCGGCGGCCAGCCCATGGCGGAGGCGCGGCTCCCCAAGTACAAGCTGCCGCTCGGCCTCGCGCCCAAGCTGACGTTTTGGTATCGCAGCCAACTCACCGGCGGCTCGTCTGGCGACGTGTTGCGTCTGCGCGCCGACACCAGCCTCGGCAGCGTCTACCTCTGGCAGGCGCCACCCTTCGCGGAGTGGACCGAGATCAGCATCAACCTTCGTGGTTTCGCGGCGCGGCCGGCCACGCAAGATCTGCGCCTGGTCTTCGAGGTCAAACCGGGCGCGACGGTCTGGGCTGGCAGCAAGTTCGTGCTCGATGCGCTCGCCATCGTCACTAGCTGCCAGGCGCCGGCGCCATGCCAGAGCGCCATGGATTGCGATGACGGCCTCGGCGCCACCGCCGAGACCTGCGCCTCCGGCGTGTGCAGCAGCGTCACCTCGAAGCTCTACTGCGAGGTTCAGGCCACGTGCAACGACGGCAACGCCTGCACCCTCGACAGCTGCGGGAGCAACTTTGCTTGCAGTCACGTGCCCATCCCGGACTGTTGCACCAAGACCGCCAACTGCGAGGATGGAAACCCGTGCACGACGGACCTCTGCGTCGGGCTCAAGTGCCAGCACCCGAAGAAGCCAGGCTCGGCCTGCTGCCACAAAGTCGCCGACTGCGATGACAGCAACCCGTGCACCATCGACGCCTGCCCGGCGGTCGGTCTGCCCTGCCAATGGACCAAGACGGACGCCAGCTGTTGCGTCTCTGCCGGCGATTGCGACGACAGCCAGCCCTGCACGCTCGAAACCTGCAAGAAGAACGTCTGCGGCCACAAGAACCATTGCTGCAGCGGCCCGAGTGAGTGCGAAGACGGCGACGAATGCACCGACGACGCCTGCGTCGCCGGCCTCTGCGGCTTCTCGCCGCTGCAGAAGGCGGGCTGCTGCGTGCCAGAGGTGGCGTCGAACGGCTTCGAAGACGCCAGCCTCGGCCCGCTGGTGTTGGCCAGCCAGTTGCAGACCAGCCAGTGGCAGCTGGTGAGCGGCAAGCAGGCCAAGACGGGTAAGGGCGCGCTCTACTACGGCAACCCAGCGAAGGGCAACTTCGACGACGGGGCCAGCGGCGGCCAGGTGACCTGGAAGGGCCTCAAGCTAGAGGCCGGCGAGGGGCACCAAGTTCGCGTTTGGCTGTGGATGGACACCGAGGCCGGCACCAGCTACGACCGGTTCACCGTGCAGGCGATCGTTGGCGGCGTCGGCATCAAGCTCTGGGACAAGGCGACACCCGGCTTCGAGTTCAAGACATGGGTCGAGATCAAGCTGAACCTCTCGGCTTTCGCAGGAAAGACCATCGACCTCGTCTTCGACTTTCAGACCGTCGACAGCGTCGCCAACAACGGCGAAGGTGTCTACCTCGACGATCTCGCCCTGACGCGCACGTGCGCCGCCAAATCCTGCAGCACGGCGAAAGACTGCGACGACGGCCAGCCCGCCACCGCCGACACCTGCATCAACGGCGGCTGCGCCTATTCCTACTGATCGGCGGCAGATGAGGCCCCGCCTTGACGCTTGGCTGCGCTCGCCCCCAAGCTGACAGCGCTAGGCCTCAGAGCTGTTAGGCCGAACCCCGGAGTCGATGCGCTACTGTCCGCAATGCGGTCGCCCGACCGAGCAGGCGGCATGCCCTGAGGACGGCACACCTACGGTGCGTCGCGTGGCCAGTGTGCGCGGCGACCTCGTGGGCGGTGAGGTGGTCGGAGGCCGCTACCGCATCGTCAGGGTCATCGGCCGCGGCGGCTTTGGCACGGTCTATGAGGCAGAGCACGTCACCACCGGCCACCCGGTCGCCCTCAAGGTGCTGGTCGCTCAGCCCGGCAGCGAGGGCGATGAGCTGGCGCGGCGCTTCTTCAAGGAGGCGGCGACCACGTCGCGCCTATCGCACCCCAACACCGTACGAGTCTTCGACTTTGGCCAGTCGGAGCGCGGCGACCTCTTCCTGGCGATGGAGCGACTCGTCGGCGAGACGTTGATGGACCAGCTCTCGCGCCTGCACTCGCGCGGCGAGACCATGGCGGAGGAAGACGCCGTCGAGATCGCCATCGCCGTGTTGCGCTCACTGGGAGAAGCCCACGCCCACGGCCTCGTCCATCGCGACTTGAAGCCGGCCAACATCTTTCTGCACCAACTCGCCGGTGGCGAGGCGATCATCAAGGTCCTCGACTTCGGCATCGTCAAGGACATCGACGCCCACATGACGCAGGCTGGCAAGGCGCTCGGCACCCCCACGCACATGAGCCCAGAGCAGGCCATGGGCAAGGCGGTCGATGGCCGCAGCGACCTGTACGCGCTCGGGGTCCTGCTCTTCGAGTGCATCTCTGGCAACTTGCCTTTTCAGTCCGAGAGCCCGCTTGCCATCGTCATGATGCATGTTATTGAGCCCGTTCCGTCTCTAAAGGCGCGGGCGCCGGGCAAGGTGCGGCCTGCCGTCGCCGCTGTCGCCGAGCGCGCCTTGTCGAAGGATCCGGCCGAGCGCTTCACCGACGCCAACGACATGCGCGTCGCCCTGCAGCGCGCCCTGCGCGAGAGCCGCCATGCGCCGGCGCCGCTCCTGGGCGCGACGCCCCGCAGCAGCCGGACCATCGTCGGGCCGCCGTCGGTCGCGCCGCTGCAGGTGGCGGCTCCTCGTGCCGCCATCGCGGCCCGCGGGCAGGCTGGACGGTCAGAGCAGCCCACAGCTTCAGGCCCCGACCCGGGCAGCGCTGCTCCTCGCGGCTCGATCCGCGTCCGACTCCCGCCGCGTCTGCCGTCGACGAGCGCGCAGGTCGCCGTCGATGACGCCCAAGTAGACGATCGGACCGCTCTCGGCGTGCCGGCGATGGCCGACGATCCCGTCGGCGACTCGACCGACAAGCGGCCGCGGCGCGCGACCCTCCCCGCTCACGGCGAGGCAGCGGCGAACCCAGTGCAAGCCGCCACCGCAGCGCCAAAGGTGGCTGCAGCGGCGCCCCCCAAGCCACGCGTCCCGTTGCCCATCGCGCCGCCGCCTCCCGCGCGGGACGCTGAGCCGCGCCAGGGCGGACCCAAGACCCATGAGCCCGCAACGGCCCAGCGCTTCCCAGCGGCGCCGGCGCCGGCTCCTGCCCCAGCCGTGGCCCCGGCAGCGGCCCCCGCGGTGGCTGCGAGCGGCGCTGTCGGGGACGAGGCGTGGCTGAGCCTGCACAAGGCGCCCACCGTAGTATTGCCGGCGAAGAACGACGTGGGAGCCCCTTCTTCATCGCCTGTGGCGGCAATGCGCCCGGTCGTGGAGCTGCTCGGTGCCGCGAGCGATGCCGCTGTGGCGTCGAGCGGCGCCGCGACGGCGGCTTCGAGCTGTGCGGCGTCTTCGGCGTCGACGCCTCCCAGCGTCGATGAGGCCGCCGCTGCACAGGCGGCTCGTGACACCGAGACGGCGGCCCAGGCGTTCGAAGCGCGGGTCGCCTCCGCGGTCGCCGAGGCCTTGAACGCCAGAGACGCGCAGGCCGCCGCAGATGCCCTGGCGGACCCGCGTCGGGTCGCCGCGCCGGACAACATGGCGAAGCCGAGTGCCGACGATGACGGAGGGGCCTCGACGTGGATGATCGTCGGCGGCGAAGAGGACGTCGAAATCAACGCCGACGAGTCAGCCCTACCCGAAAAACGGGCCGATTCGACGGTCCAAGAAGCACGGGCATCGCGCGCCGAGTCGTCGCCACGGAACGATGGCGCGCCGCGGCCTTCGACGCTTGGCCGGGACGGCGCACCCTACGCCGCCATCGACCGCAGCCGCATCGAAGCCGAGCGCGAGCGCTTGCGTGCCCTGGCCGGCCTGGGCGCTGGGCCGCGCGTAGGCGGACTCGGCACGCGGCGTGGCGCTGAGTTCGCTGGGCTCGCAGCGGCCATTCCGTCCCATGGCATGTCAGACCGCTTCGCGCGCGACCTGGTGCGGATCACCGACGGCCTGCGCCAGCGTCAGCAAACGATCGTCTCGGAGCGAGGCGGCCAAGTGTCAGCGGTCTGGATCGCCGAGGACCTCCACACCCTGCTGACCGGTAGCCCGAGCGGCGAGGTTCGCCTCTGCCACGTTGACGACGTCGATTTTCAAGCCCGCGACTTTACGCGCCTCGACGCTGTGACGCTCGGGGCGCACAGCGGCAGAGTCCTCGCCGTCACGGGTGTCGGCGACACCGACGCCGTCGCTACCCTCAGCACAGCGGGTGAGCTGCGGCTCGCGGCGGCCCGTGATGGCGCCCTCCGCGCCAGTACGCAACTCGACAACATTCCGACTTCGTTGGCTTGTTCTGCCGACGGGCGGCTGCTGATCGTGGGCTGCCAGGACGGCTCCGCCGCCCTCTTCGACGCCCCCGAGCTGACCCTGCGTCGGACTCTGCGTGGTCATCGCGAGCCTGTCGGGTGCGTCGCCATCGCCAGCGCGCGGCGAACCTTGGTCACCGGCAGCGACGATGGCAACGTCCGCACCTGGGATCCCATCGGTGGTGGCGCCCGCATCACCCAGCCTGCCCACGGCTGCAAGATCGGCGCCGTCGCGCTGACTCGCGATGCTCGCCTCTGCGCCTCGGGTGGATGGGACGGGCGGCTCTTGGTCTGGGAGGTGCGCAACGGCGACATCCTCGTCGACCTGCAAGCTCACGCCGACGTCATCGCTGGCCTCGCCTTCTCGAACGACGGCGCGTATGTCGCTACTGCCTCAGACGACCGCAGCGTTCGCGTTTTTGATGTCGCGCTGGGTCGCGAGGTCGCTGTGCGCGAAGGGCTTGACGCCGGCGGTCGCTGGCTTCGCTTCGCGGACGATGGCCGCAGCCTCGTCGCGGCGACCTGGCACGGCAGCGTGTTGCGCGTCCCGGTCAGCTGAGCCGCGTCACCGCGCACCCTGCCTGTTGGAGTGCCGGTCTGCAGGCGTGCTGGGCTACCGGAATGCCGGGCTGCCAACGTACCAGCGTGCCGCTCCGCTCCGGCGGCGCCGTGGAGACGCCCGGCGCGCTTTGTCAGGGCAGCCGCAATTTTTCGAGACGTCGGTTCGAGCCTGTCGCCTCTGCCGATGGTCCGGTGACGGCTAGAGGTCCAGGCTGCGGACGTTCATCGCGTTGGCGATGATGAA